>JBBQIF010000007.1:0-18149 GCA_038324665.1 Bacteroidia bacterium | reverse complement strand
CCTGTAAGCCTGTACCAAATACTCAGGTTGTAATAGATACCCAGAAATAAGTTCGCCAGTAATAGTACAGGAACTACCATCATGCCATTCGTATCTTCAAAATATTTTTCATTGTGAATGAACAGATGCGCGAGCTCGTTTATAAAAAACATACAAGCAAGGAAAATGAAAGAGCAAACACCAACAAACCAGAACATTACATCTGCATATTTACTGCGACTCTCATGGTCATCCACCTGTTTGAAAAAAAATGGCTCTGCAGCATATTTGTAAGCCTGTACGAACATGGTCATCACCATTGTGAGTTTATAAAACGCGCCATAAATTCCATTTTGGTAAGGCCCTTCTTCTCCTGGCAACATCCGAATCAGTAAATTTCTGTCAAGCGTTTCATTTACAATGCCTGCCAAGCCAACAAAGATGAGTGGCCAGGCATAATGCAGCATTTGCCTGAATAATGCTGTATCAAACTTGTAATTGATTCTAAAGGCTATTGGGGATAAAAGTATAAATGAAACTAAGCTTGCCACAGCATTGGCAATCAGTATAAGTGTTACCTGACTATAGGTTGATAAAAACGAAGGTGTTTGTGTTAAAAAAAGGTAATTTAAGGCCACATTCACACTGATATTAGCCATTTTTATTAAAGCGAATTTCAGTGGCTTTTCTTCTTGTCTCAATCTGGCAAATGGCAGTAGCGACAAAGTATCGAATACCAAGAAAATAAGACAACAATAAACCAAGTCAACCTGGCCCGGAAAACCCAATAATACAGCACTCTGACCGGCAAAGAAAATAACGATGATACTGAAAATAAATGTACTCAGCAGAAGACTTTTTTGCGAAATAGCAAAGATTTTTCCTGGTTTATATCCTTTTCTTATGAAATTAAAATAGGTAGTTTCCATTCCATAAGTCAGTACAATATTGAGAAAGGCTACAAAGGCAAAAATAGCTGTTATATCACCATACGCACCTATCGTTTTTAAATACTTGGTGTGTGGAATAACCAAAAGGAAATTGATAAATCTCCCCAACATGGAACTTATTCCATAAATGGCGGTCTGGGAAGCCAGTTTTTTAATAAAACTCACCTGACAAAGGTATTAATATTTTACCAAGTTAAACTGCCATCCAAATACGACATTAGCCTGTACAAAACCGAAGTTCTGCTTTGCCCTGTCGCTGGAGTTGGCTTCAATAACGATATTTGGCATATCGATAAAACCCGCCTTTAATTCGGCTTGAATGAAAAAATGGTTGTAAAACGAGATGTTAATCCCCGACTTTGCAGAAACGCCCAGCCCCGAAATATGCCATTGGTCATTCACCTCGCGACCTAACACCACCGCCCGGGTGCGCGGGTATAATACGCCTGTACCTAAGCCAAATGTAGCTCTTATAGCCATGTTTTTATAGGTGTAAACAGATTCTACCCTGTTAATTTCGGCATTCAGATAATTGAGCCCGTCCGTATGTTCAAACTGCAGGAAGTCGCCAGTCATTTTCACCTCTTTATTATCATAGGTTCCATTATATTGTGTATTAGTGCCTTTTATGGTGCCGCTTACTCTGGCCATTTGATCCTGTATCATCACATATTTCATGTGGTCCCAACCTACAGAAATGTTGTATTTGGGGCTAATAAAATAACCGAACCTGTAATTATATTGAGGAATGGTGACCTCGTCGAGTTTAAAATAGGGATCTAGGGCAAATGGTGATTGCCTATCGAGCGCAACAGCCTTTTTTACGGTAAAATTAAAATTTTCACCACGAAAATGAATATCAGATTTTGTATAAGTTTCCCTGTTCCAGCCCCAATAGAAATAAAACTTCCCTTTCAGGTTATATTGTTTTTTTGCCAAGGTCTTATCCTGGGCTTGCCCTATAATGCAAATTACCATCGCGGCAATTACTGGTAAAAACTTCATAAGCGGGTTCAAAATTACATAATAATCGGTAGTGTCTCAATTTAAAAATTTAAAACTATTATTGATTTTAAAAGCTATAACATTAAAATGGTTAATGGAATTCAATCCCTTATTTAACCTTATTTATCAAAAATAATTTTTCAAAGTGACACACTTGCTAATAATCAACAAGAGTTTCAATACTTTTTTTTCATTTACCTTTGCGCTGTGATTATAAATCTTGAAGGAAAAACTGCCCTTGTTTGTGGTAGTTCACAAGGAATAGGAAAAGCCATTGCTTCTCAGTTGGCATTGTCAGGTGCATCCATTATCTTATTGGCACGCAATGGAGAGAAACTAAAAACGGTCATGGAAAGTTTGAGCGCTGTAAACGGGCAACAGCACCAATACTTTACTGCAGATTTCTCCAATACTGACAATGTAAAGGATATAGCCGAAAAAATTGCAGCATCAAATAAAGTGGATATTCTAATCAATAATACTGGTGGGCCGGCTGCTGGAAAGGCGATAGATGCCAATCCTACCGAATTTATTAACGCATTCAATGCTCATCTTATTAATAACCACCAACTAGTGCAGACTTTTGTACCGGGTATGAAGGTGAATCAATGGGGCAGGATAATTAATATCATCTCTACATCAGTTAAGGTGCCTTTGCACAATTTAGGTGTCAGTAATACGATCAGGGGTGCCGTTGGCAATTGGTCAAAGACAATCGCTACGGAATTGGCGGGTTTTGGCATCACTGTAAATAATATTTTGCCTGGGGCTACGGAGACTGAGCGCTTAAGCACCATTATCCAAAATAAATCTGCTAAAATGGCACTTGAGCATGATGTGGTGAAACTAGAAATGTTGAATGAAATTCCAATGGGTCGTTTTGGCAAACCAGAAGAGATTGCTTATGTAGCAGCCTTTTTGGCTTCGCCAATGGCCGCTTATATCACAGGAACCAATGTAGTGGTGGATGGAGGGCGAACCCCATGCCTGTAGCGGTATGGATAAAAGCTGCGCGATTAAGGACATTGCCGCTAGCGATAGCTGGCGCCATTACAGGGAATTTGATGGCTTTGGCCGAAACTGGCCATAGTGATAAAACCACTTTTTTATTGAGCGTATTAACGGCAGTATTCCTGCAGATACTCAGTAATTATGCCAACGATTATGGCGATTTTAAGAATGGTGCAGATACCAATGAAAGAAAAGATAGGATGATGGCTTCGGGATTAATCTCTGAAAAGAAAATGAAGAATGCCATTCGCTTTCTTATCGCCATCGTTTTGTTTTTGGGTATTTCTCTTCTGTCACACAGCCTCACTGCATTTAGTTTTCAATTTAATGTCTTGTTTATTCTGGGTATTGCGGGCATTTTGGCCGCTTATTTTTATACTGCGGGCAACAGGCCTTATGGATATATCGGTTTAGGCGACCTAGCCGTCTTTATTTTCTTTGGCATATTGGCGGTTGTAGGCACTTATTATTTACAAACTAGAACACTTCATACATACGCTTGGTGGGTGGCAGCAGCTGTTGGTTTATTCAGTGTGGGTGTATTGAATGTAAACAATATAAGGGATATCAAAACAGATGCACAAAAGAACAAAAACACCATCCCTGTGTTACTGGGATATAAGAAAGCCATTTTCTATCAGGCCTTGTTGTTGGTTAATGCGGTGGCTTTTCTAGTGAATTATACCTACCTTAACTACCATCATCCCTTGCAACTCGCATTTTTAATTTTATCACCATTGCTCATTAAACATTTTTATAATTTAAGAAAGGCAAAAAACCATGGCCGCCCTGCCTATAACCAGCAGTTGAAATACCTATCACTTTTAACACTGGTGATATGCCTTTTATTTTGTTTCAGTCAATTATTTACCGCATAAAACTATGGGATTACAAGCAACAATTGAACAACATATATTAAAATTCAGGAAACCTGCCACCACGAGCAGAGGAGCTTATAACGAACGGAAAATTTATTTGCTCACTATATGGAACACCGTCAATCCTAAGGTAAAGGGGGTAGGGGAATGTGGCCCACTTAAGGGGCTTAGTATAGATGATGTTCCTAATTATGAATCTATTTTGCAAAAACTGGTGAACCAGATTAATAAGAACAAAGCTACGGAGGATTTTGATTTTGAAAGTTATCCAAGTATTAAATTCGGCTTGGAAACAGCCTTGCTCGATTTAAAATATGGAGGGAAGAAGATTATATACCAGAATTTCTACGCCATAGGGCGACAAGGTTTGCCCATTAATGGCCTCGTGTGGATGGATAACATTGAGGCGATGAAAAAGGAGGTGTTGGATAAAATTGCCAAAGGTTTTGACTGTATTAAGATAAAAATAGGGGCATTGGATTTTAAGGAAGAATGTAACCTATTGAAATTCATAAGGCAGCAGAAAGGCGGCGATAAATTGATAATAAGAGTAGATGCCAATGGCGCATTTACACCAGAAGAAGCATTAGAGAAATTAAAGGCATTAAAACCCTTTAACTTGCACAGCATTGAGCAACCGATTAAAAAGGGTCAACTTAAGGCCATGGCGCAATTATGTGCCAAATCACCCGTGCCTATAGCCCTCGATGAAGAATTAATAGGCTATAAAAATGAGGAAGAATTCAAGGAACTACTCACAGCCGTAAAACCGCAGTTTATTGTACTAAAGCCCAATCTGGTTGGTGGATTTGTACAATGCGAAAAATGGATTAAGGTGGCCGAATCGCTGAAAATACAATGGTGGATTACCTCCGCCCTCGAAGGCAATATAGGCCTGAATGCCATAGCACAATACACCGCCAATTTTAATCCAAAAATACACCAGGGATTAGGTACTGGCCATTTATACCTTAATAACCTGCCGCCCTATACCAATATCGACCATGGCTACCTTTGGCGCGATATGGGCAATGAAGTTTCCGATGACTTGGTATCACCCGATGCAGTAAACATATCCAACTAATGATAAAATACATATTACCGGCCATCTTGCTCTCCTTTGGTTGCCACCAAACCATTGCACAAAAGAAAGGCTGCACCGACCCACAAGCGCTTAATTATGACAGTGCCGCCAAAATAAATGATGGTACTTGCACTTATGCAGCCACTGCTTATTTGCCTAAGGCCGTATGCCCTAAGCTGAGCGATACCATGGCAGAAAGCAGCGGGCTTATCTGGTACAATAATTATTTCTGGACCCATAATGACAGCGGCAACGAACCTGCTATTTATGCATTCGACAGCACAAAGGGAACCATTATACACCGCACTTTTATTGGCAATAAAACCAATATCGATTGGGAGGAAATAACCCAGGATGCCAATAATATTTACATAGGCGAATTCGGCAATAACAATGGTGATCGCAAGGATTTAAAAATCTATATCCTCAAAAAATCGGATATAAAAATGAACCGCAAAAGCGATACGGTAACAGTAAGCGAAATACAGTTTAGTTATACCGACCAAATCTCTTTTACCTCTGCTAGCCAAAACCATAATTTTGATATGGAAGCCATGTGTGTATGGCAGGATAGCCTCCACCTTTTTAGCAAGGATTGGGTGGATAATAAAACAAGACATTATGTATTGCCCCTAGTGCCCGGTATTTACAGCATTAGCCCAAGGGAAACCTTAGCTGCAGGGTGTTTAATTACCTCGGCCTGTACCAATGCAGCAGGGGATAAAATTATATTAGGGGGTTATAGCACAAGTAATGGTGGTTGTTTTATGTGGATGCTTTGGGATTTTACAAGCAGCAATTTTTTTAGTGGCAATAAAAGGCAAATTAATATTGGCAGTGCCCTAACTATTGGTCAATACGAAGGCACAGCATTTAAGGGCAATCAGATTTATATTACCAATGAGAAAAAGTTTACCAATGCGGCTTTATGGCGTATGGAGATTGGCCAATATTTTAGCAGCATGAAAACCATTAAAGCATCAAAATTTATAGTCTATCAAAAAGGCAATGAATTGATGATTGAAACCAAGAGCAGCAGTGGTACTATTTACATTTATAACGCCACAGGAGTAAAGGTGATAACCCATAAAATAAAGCAAAGCCATACAGCACTTTCTATTGAACAATTAAGCACAGGCGTGTATAGTGTGGAGGTAAATGGGGTTGTGCAGAAGGTGGTGATTGAACGGTGAGTTGCTTTCTCAAAAATATATAACTATAAGCATCGCTGGCCTTACCACTTAGCAATGTATCGCCAGTTTTATTTCAGCAATAAAGGTTTGTGCAGTGCAGTGAACTTCTCTCGCTTTTTAGAACGTGAGTTAAACATAATTTCTTCTAAAGTTCTGCTCGCATCAATTTCGTTTATAATAATTGCAACCAAAGTTTTGATTTCGCTCTTATCCGCAATAAGTTTTTTCCATGAAAGCATAAAATCAAAATGTTGGCCGTGGCGGAAAAGTCGGCCAGGTAATGGATGATGCTCCCTGTTACTAATTAAAATCCCATAACGCAAGTATGGATGAACATTTTTATGTGTCTGTGCCTTTTGACTATAAGTTATTGCATCGTGTGTTGTAACATTACCAAGTTTCGCTTCAATTACAATTCTTGGTTTCCAGGTTTTGTTACCAAGGTGTTCCGAAATTAAAATGTCAGTTTCATAACCCGAAATGCTTGTCTTATCGGGCTCGTTGTCTATGTAACTTAATATTTCGTTTGAGTAAGGAAGGCGATGTCCATCTGTTACACGAATTTTATTGTCTGTCTTACGAATAAGCTTTTCAATATCTGCTATTATTGATTTAACCCATTGTCTTTCGTCCATTTCTTTTTAGATGATTTATTTATTCGTGCCAAAATTATACATATTTTCCAAATCCCCTTGTTAAAATTTAAATGGGGTTCGTATTAGGAACACAATCATGGCACCAAAAAATAAAAGCAGCTTGGTTTTATGGCGAATAATTATAGATTTGTATTCACAATGGATACCCCTATTAGTTAGTTGGAGTAATGGTACGATAAACATGATATTTATTAAAAAACTTAATTTTAGACTAATTGGTGTTCATTTATTGGCGACATTGTTTTTATTGTTGGGCGCAGAGCGTTTTTCCTTGCTCTGCAACCTTGACCTTATAGAAACTTATCGCAAATATGGAAGCCTCGAATACCTTGATCATTTGAGCGATACTGGACGCACAGCTGGAGAAATATTTACTTATCTTTTTTATGCAGATTTCTTTGCAACTTTATTAGCTTTAATAATTTCATTCATCATTTCATTGAAAATTTGTCAAAGAAGACAAATTTATTGGTTGAACTCCCTTTTTGTTTTAATTATTGGCATTCTTTTAAACAGATTTGATTTTCTTGCTTTTGCAGGCATAAAGACGCTGACAGAAGCATTTGGCAACCTATTTATTTCTTACGGGCTGAAATATGTGCTTATTATAAATGGCCTACTCCTTATGTCAATCGGAGTAGGAATTTATTTTAACAATTGGACAATGAAGTTCATTCAGAAACAACACCAATAGAACCAGAACTACCACAGACGTTCGGCACAATTACAAAACATTATATTTGCAAGATTATAAACCTCTTGATGAAATTACAAGAGAACAACCTCCTTAATAGCGTAATGTAGGGATGATTTTAGCAATAAAGGTTTTAGCAATTCATTTAACTTATTGCGTTTTGAAGAACGAGGAGATTTTAAAATAAACTGTGACAATTTATTTTTTTTAATTCAACTATTATTTTATCACAAAATCATTGTTCTTTTAAAAAAAGTTTGCAATTTGAGAACTTTTAATTACTTTTCAAAAGGCGCAAGATAAAATTAATGTTGAAACTATTGCATTTGACACTTCGATCCTCATTAACAAAAAATGATCAATATGAACTGGAAAGTATTAAAAACAGAGACCGATTACAATAAAGCATCCATCCGATTGATGGAAATATTTCATAGCGAACCCAACACTGTTGAAAGTGATGAGTTGGACCTATTGATTCTATTAGTAAAGGATTATGACAATAAGCACAATCAATTGCCTGAACTCGATGCGCTGGAAGTTATAAAATACAAAATGCAGGAGAAAGGAATGAAGGCTAAGGACTTAGAAACAATTATTGGTAGCAAGGGACACGTTTCTGCAATTCTTTCCGGCAAACGCAAAATAACGCTAAAGATGGCTCAAAAGCTTAAGAATTATTTCAGTATTCCGGCAGAAGTATTTTTTCATGGTGCTTAGGTAAGAAGTTGTTGTTTGCAAGGATGTTGTCGAAAATTGGCTAATTGTTAACGAAAAAGGCGGTTATGGTAAGTTTCATAGTCTCAGGTTATGTTCTTCCAGTTCTCACCTGCAACCGACTTGAATTAATAGGAGTTCGACCTGACAGACAGTTTTAGGCTTCAAAAGCCCACCAACGCAAAGATGCAAACCGTTTGCCTGTCTAAAAACTAGCCTATTTGCTTTTTATGGTTGGACGTCTATCTTTGTAAAAACTCAATTAATCAATTCTTAGAAGGTTGTTTAGAGTGTTTAGACAAACTGCCTTTATGCCTCACCCGAAAAGACGACATGACCGAGAAAAATTGAATCGAAAACATTACTTTTGAAATCTATAATAAACTGAATATAAAATGACAGTAGAATTGGCTGAATACCTTATTGGACTTGATAAGTATATTATTGAGAATGGCGAAATACTCGACACATTTTTGTTAGATATTCAGTTTCCTATGAGTTTTCGGCTGACACTTTCTGCAACTGATGACTTAGACCAAAATTTGTTGATTGATATTAAAGAGAGTGAAAAAAGGGCTTTGAAGATAAGTTTGCACCACCAAGATAGCAGTACTCAAAACGGAATTTTAAGAATTGATTTTAACGGAAGACATTTAAATCCTGTTGAAGTAATTCCAACTTTGCCGGAAATTTTTGTACCATTTGCAGGCCAATGGTTAGATGCCTATCCAAGCCATATTCACTACGTAGTAAATGGATATAAGCCCTTAGCTTGGGCAATACCTTTGGAATTTGATGAGTTTCCAGTTAAAGAACTAAATGGCAGGGAAGATTATTCTCGTACATTAAGTGCATTCTTTAAGAAAATAAATCTTAAAACTACAATTACCTACAACCACCAAATGAGAATAATATGAATTGGATAAATACATTAATGGATAACTATTACACTTTTCTAAAGGAAAAAACTTTGGTTACAGCGAGTAGTTCAACAGATTGGGTAGAAATAAGTACACCTTTTGTTGGTCTTTTTAACGACACAGTAGATATTTATGCCAAAAGAGAAGGTAATAAAATAATTTTATCAGATGATGGCAATACTCTTAGAGACTTGGAACTAAGCGGACTTGAAATAAGTCGTTCACCAAAACGAAAAGAAATTCTTGACAGAATCCTAATAAATTATGGAGTACGAATAAATAATGAAGAACTTACTACCGAAGCAACTGAAAGAGATTTTCCACAGAAAAAGCTAAATCTTATTTCAGCTATTTCCGAAACTGCGGATATGTACTATTTAGCGAAGCATACAGTTGCTTCTGTTTTTAGAGAAGACGTTAAATCCTATTTGGACGAACAAGAACTAATTTATACACCTTATTTTATTTCTAAAGGTAGCACAGGACTTGAGTTTACATTTGATTTTCAGATTGCTTACAGAAATACGGAAATAGTCATCAAGTCGTTCAATTCTGTTAACAAAATGAATTTACCTCACTTTCTTTTTACTTGGGACGACATTAAAAAAGTACGTGAACAGCAGACCCAAAAAGAAATTATTGGCTTAGCAGTTATTAACGATATTGACCGTGAAGTAAGTGATGAATATTTATCAGCACTTGACAATAAAGGTGCACAATACATTCTATGGAGTCAAAGACATTCACCAGAGAATATCAAAAAACTCAAACTTGTAGCTTAAAACTCAAAAGACACAAACTACGACAGAGAAAGAAGGGCGAAGGCATAACAGCACCTAACCAAAAGTGGCGGTTCAGTAGCTAAATAAAGCTTTGTTCTTCTATCAAAGTTTGTGTTTTATTGACAGTGAAGTGCTTCGAAATCGCCAACTTGTAGCCGCAAAACGTCAGACTGTCTAAAAACTAGCCTATTTGCTTTTTATGTTTGGACGTCTATCTTTGTAAAAACTCAATTAATCAATTCGTATAAGGTTGTTTAGAGTGTTTAGACAAACTGCCGATAGTAGCAACCATAAAGACAGACAATACGAAATATGAACTGTAAGAAAATATGTATAGGAATCATTGCTTTAACATTTCTTCAATCATGTATCGTTGGCAAGGTAAAAGAATTTACTCCCGAAGACCTTAAATGGTTTAAGTCATATCATAAAACTGATACCGTATTATTTCAATCAGACGCCGGGGAGTTCGATACCATTATATTCCATAAAACAGACACGACAAAATTTTCTGTTAGAGATGTTGAACAGGGCTTTTATGATAGAATGACTTTATCTGTCGCGTATGAATTTACTAAAGGTAGTTACCATCAGTTCGGAACAATGAGCGGCGGGACAAAAAAATACGACCAAGATATATTTAGAATTTCTAACTCATCCTTAAGTGATTTTACAGATAGCGAAATCATATTTATTGGCATAATTTTCAGCGGAAGTGAGTTAAATAATATTAAACAGCTTGACAATAAAACTTACTTTTTTGACCGTAATAAAGCAACATATCCAGAAATAAATGTAGAGAAAGGAATAAATAATTTCACTTTCGACACCGAAAAAGGAATTACTAAATATACAGACAATAGAAACGTTAACTGGACAAGGACGTAAGGCAGTAGCTAACAGTTAGGGCTGCGTGTAGCATGTAAGTCTAGTATGAAGCCTACGGTTGCAAGAAACCTTTGTGCCTTTCTGGTGTTCTCACCTGCAACAGACCAATACAAGACTCCAGCATGTTAAACCGATTTCCCCTCGCTGCAATAGTATCATCCCAGCATAATGGGATCTTGAATAAATGCGCTATTCACAGGCGATTGCACAGTATTTTTCAAGATGACCCTTTCCAATTCGAGTTAATGCACTAACGATTTTTGTGCCGTTGCTGGTGTTCTTACCTGCAACAGGCCAAAAAATAAGAACCTCTTGGTTTTATAGCGAATAATGATAGATTTGTGTGGCGAATAAAAAATACACTATTGCAGGTCAACAATGATTCAACTTTAAAATTGAAGTGAAAAATATAGGCAAGAAAGGTTTGGAAAAGGCTTACAGTTTGTTTGAAACCGGTGATATAGAAAAAATAGAAGCTGGCACAAACAAAGGTTTACTTCAAATTTACAAATACCTGTTCGATGGATTTTTCGATTTTGCAGGTAGCGTTCGCACTCAAAATATCTCAAAAGGCGGCTTTAGATTTATAACAGCATTGTATTTGAAAGAAGGCTTATCAAAAATTGAACAAATGCCGGAAAATACATTTGAAGAAATTATTGCAAAATATGTAGAAATGAATATTGCGCACCCATTTATGGAGGGTAATGGCCGAACAATGCGCATTTGGTTAGACCTGCTATTAAAATCCAAACTAAAACAGGTTGTTAATTGGCAATTCATTGATAAAACAAGCTACCTGCAGGCAATGGAAAGGAGTCCAATAAATGAACTCGAACTTAAAACCTTACTTCTTAATAACTTAACAGAAGATATCGATAATCGTGAAATTATCTTTAAAGGTGTTGAGCAATCTTATTACTATGAAGGATATGAAAAGGGCCAAGGAGAAGATTAAAGCTATTAGTGCTGCCAATAGCAATTAATCTTATTTTGTAATATACTTTTCTAAAAGCTTATCGCACAAAGGGCAAGCTTCCCCTTCTAGGGCAACCCTAGCAGCTTCAATATTCTGGTAGGCAGGGGCGGCATTTCCGGCCATAAGGTGGTAGATTGCAAACTGCAGACATAATTCATAGTTTTGGGAATTCTGCTGCATATTATTGCCTGCCAATTTAGCATAAGCTTCTGTCTGTGTGTTATTACCTTCTATGTAATTGAGGTGTGCAAGCAGTCTTAATACATCAAAATCTGTTTGGTTCAGACTTTTTGCAATAAGGGCGCTTTGCTTTGATTTTATTGGCTGGTCGGTCAATAAATAGTGCAGTGCAAGTGTATAATAATCTTTGTAATACTTCCTGCCTTCGGGTTCAGTTTGTATTTTGCGTTGCAGTGTTTTTCTGTAACTTGCCGTATCATGGTTATAATGGTAAATGCAAAGTAGGGCATTGTAGATCTCTGCATTATTAAATTGTTCGAACCGATGGGCAACAGGGAATGCCTCATTTGCCCTGTTAAAATATAAGATAGATTGGTTCCATTGATGCAGCATAAAATAAATATAACCAAGATTCTTATTGATGGCATATCCATTCAACTCCTTTTTTGTGTTGCGGTCTAGAAAGTGTTTTTCCAGTTCCTTTAGTTTCGCTATTTCTAAAGTGGAATAGTTAAAAATAAGGGTATCGTTATCTCCATTGTCTTGAAATACCAATTTCAATATAATTACGCAGATGTCGGCCATATACCTTTCATACCTTATAGCCGGATACTTTTTATACTTATCAAAGTATTTGTCAATTAGTGTAAAATCTACTATTTGGTTATATTCTAATTGAGCATAAAATGCTTTCTTAGCCTTGTTTGAATCAACCTCAGTTATTTTCTCCATTAAATCTCCGAATGCCTTACTCATAATGAGTATAGTATAGGGGAAACTTGGATTATTTGAGCCCTTTTCAAGTGCATTAACGGCTAATTCTGTGGCTTTCTTAAACTCTCCTCTGCTAATAAGGAAAAATGGGTAAAAGGCAAGTGCAAAAGTATCTGTCGGATCTATCTTTAAGGCCCTTTCAATATCATCTATTGCATTTTCCATGCCCAGGTTAAGTTTCAAAACACCTCTGTTTGAAAGGTAGAAAGCGCTGTCATTGTTAAAATAGCTAATTTTTAAATGCTTATAACTGCTGTTGAAATAATCTGCCGCAAGGGTAGTTTGTTTGTGAAAATTATAATAGTTTGCTATATTATTCAGGTAAATAGGATTGATTGAATCTGTGAGAAGAAGGGAATCACAGGTTCTTAAATAGGCCTTGGTGTATTGCACAGTAGAGGCGATTCCATCAAAGGACTTTAGGGCATCAGAGGTTGATATATTATAGTTAAATTCGGGGTGTATTAGGAACAGTTCTTTTTCCATCTTAAGCAACTCCGCTCTTTCTGTTGCTGAAACAGGTATTTTCATTTCATATTTTTGCGCAATAATGTTTTTAACATTGAATAGGAGTATGGCTGAAAAGACAAGTGTTTTAAGTGTCATGGTTAATATTTAAATAGAAATTTAGTACTGATATTTTTTTTCTCTAACAATATACTAAGCGCAATTTTATTGACACCAAATACCTTCTCATCAATAGTTTGCAGTGCGTCTTCCATATACCAGAAAATGAAATCAACCTTGTGGACATCATTAAATTACCATTTATTTTCATAGGTATAGTTTCGGGTAAAAAGTTCATCATTTGGATTATATGAGGGGTCATTTTATTCAATCCATTCACCTTCCCGTTTTGTGGCATCATAGATCCTGAGGGTTAGTTTATCCGCAAATTGCCTAGCAATCCCTAAGGCACTATTATAATCCTGGGTTTCATAAACAGTGAGCCGCCTGTTATTATGGTAGATAAGATTAACCTCAATTTCCGAATAGGTAGCTGTTGTAGATTGGCTGCCAACAAACATGTCCTGGCGCTTCTTTGCACTGAAAATGGAGATGGATTCAAACGCTGGCATTATTATCCACTTGCCAAACCTGAAATTAACAATGGCCATGGAATATCTGTACCTACATAATGAAAAACTCACCGTTAAAACCTTTTTAGCAAGCACAGCAACAAGGCCAAGAAATAGAACAACTGGGCCTAGGAGGTTCAGTTTCAAACAAAGTGCAATGCCTGCAACTATAAATACCACACCAACAATTTTGAACTGTGGCGGAAAATAGAACCCTTCGGAAAAATTATAATCTGAATCGGGTTCGTGGATGGGTGTATCTACAATATCATTTGGAGAATGCATGGGCTGAACATTCAATTGGGGACTTAATCTTTTTGCGATTAAAATCTAGGTTTTACAAACTCTTCAGTTCACTCACCAGTTCATTCAGTGTTTTTTTGGCATCGCCGAATAGCATGCTATTTTTAGGACTGAAGAATAGTTCGTTTTCGATACCGGCATAACCCGCTTTCATGCTTCGTTTCATTACAATGGTATGTGCTGCATCCTCAACATCCAATATAGGCATGCCATAAATTGGACTTGCGGGGTCATTCTTAGCGGCAGGGTTTACAACATCATTTGCCCCAACTATTAATACCACATCTGTTGTTTTGAATTCAGGGTTGATATCGTCCATTTCTATCAGTTTATCATAGCTAACATTACTCTCGGCCAACAATACGTTCATGTGACCGGGCATACGGCCTGCTACTGGATGGATGGCATATTTTACATCAACACCTTCTTCTTCCAATACTGATTCCAGTTCATGGCAAATATGCTGCGCCTGGGCAACTGCTAATCCGTAACCGGGAACTATTACTACCTTTTTACTGTATTTCATTAGAACGGCGGCATCTGTAATTGAGATTTCCTTGATAGAACCGGTAATTTCCTTTCCAGGTACTCCGCTTTTTGCTCCTCCAAAATTACCAATCAATACATTCACTAGCGAGCGGTTCATGGCTTTACACATCACCACTGTTAAAAGTGTGCCTGCGCTACCTACTAAGATACCACCAAAGAGCATTACTTTGTTATCGTATAAGAAGCCGCCCATGGCAGCTGCCACACCGGTAAATGAATTCAATAAGGAAATAACCACTGGCATGTCTGCACCGCCTATCGGCATAACGAATAATATACCATATACCAAAGACAAACCGAGGATGAGGAACAATACATTCGGGTTCTCAATATAACCCAGAGTGGCCGCAGCAGCTATCCCTAATATCAATGCTAATAAACCGATATTCACCACTTGTTGCATTGGCAATACCTTGTCTTTTATTTTTTCAACCAGTTTGCCATAAGCAATCATACTGCCTGCAAATGAGATAGAACCGATTACCAAGCCAAGGAAAATTATGGCCAACTTTACCTCAGGAGCATCTAAAAAAGTTCCCTCTTGCATGATATGATCGAACTCAACGAGAGAAATAATGCCTGCACAGGCACCTCCCATTCCATTAAAGAAGGATACCATTTGTGGCATTCCGGTCATCTTAACCTTTTTAGCCATTAATGTACCAATGACAGTACCTACAATAAGGCCTCCAAAAATCCATGCGTAGTTTGTTACTTTAACGCCTTCGTAAAGGAAAATGGTGCCAAAAATAGCGATGGTCATACCGAACGCTGCGATCAGGTTTCCCCTTCTTGCACTTTCCGGTTTGCCCAGCATTTTAATACCGATGATAAATGTTAATGATGAGATGAGGTATATGAGTTGTAATAAGTTCATTTAGTTTATATACTTTTTAATAATTGATGTTTTAATGTATCCAATTGATCGTGTATGGTATCATACACAACTTTATAGTTTATTGAAAAATATTCATGAACAATGATATTTCTCATTCCTTTGATTGCGTTCCACTGAATTTCAGGATTATTTGATTTAAAATCCGGTGACATAGCATTGCAGGCTTCAGCCACTGTTTCCAATAACCTCTCGGAAGCAACTTTTAATAGAAAATTATTGTCAAAATCCTGAAAACTTATGTTCATATTTAGTTCAAATAGTTAGTCAATAGTGCTGATAATGTAGTTGATCCTTATTTGATCTTTTTCAAGCATAATAAGGATTAGTAAAAATTAATTTTTTTTGTTTTTCAATGAAAGGCCTGATGTGTTCATTAATATTTTCGGTTGTGATAAGGTCGATTTTTTTGTGAAAAATATTTTCCAAATCAAATAGCCAGTTACCCATGTCAAAAAGTGTTATTTTTGAGTTAAAATCTAGTTCCAGCAAAATATCAATATCATTAGCGATTTCTTCGTTTAATACAGAAGAGCCGAACAAAAAAACCTTTCGTACAGGTTTATCATTGAAATATTTTATGAGTTCGGTAGCAATCATTTCTTTTTCTTCTTGAACATTTCAAGCATTCGGTCGGTAACGACAAAGCCACCCACTACATTCAGAGTGCCTAAAACAACAGCAATAAAACCAAGGATAGTGGCATACATATTCTCCGCCTCGCCCATAATGATAATCGCACCAATGATTACAACACCATGAATGGCATTTGCACCACTCATTAATGGCGTGTGTAGCACAGACGGTACTTTTTCTATTAATTCTATGCCGACAAAAATCATCAGCACCACTAAGTATATCATGAGTTGATTCTCTGCTATAAAGTCTATAATTGAAGTCATTTAATTATTTTTGATTTTAGTGATTTTAGATTTTTAATTTTAAACTATTGTGCTGTACTTGTGGGATTTTGGGCTTTCAAATTCTTGCCTTCCTTGCAAATCAAAGTGCCTTTGGTAATTTCTTCTTCCATTTCGTATTTCAATCCATCTTTTGTGGCCAAATGGGTAAGGAATGCGTAAATATTCTTGGAATAACTTTCACTTGCATTCTGAGATAATAATGATGGTAAATTAGTTTCACCAACTATTTTCACGCCGTGTTTCACTACGACCTTACCGGCTTCGCTCAGTTCGCAATTGCCACCTTGCTCTACCGCCATATCAATAATTACACTTCCCAATTTCATTACTTTTACCATGTCTTCTGTAATAAGAATAGGGGCTTTTCTACCGGGAATCAATGCTGTGGTAATCACAACATCTGCACTTGCCAGGTGTTTGGTCAATATTTCCCTTTGTTTTTTCAGCGTATCTTCTCCTGCCTCTTTCACATAACCGCCTTCTATTTTTACATCACCAGTATCAAAGCTGATGAACTTGCCTCCAAGGCTTTCTACTTGTTCTTTTGTCTCAGGCCTAATATCTGTTACTTCCACAACAGCACCTAATCGCTTTGCAGTTCCAATGGCCTGTAAACCGGCCACACCAGCACCAAATATCAATACTTTTGAAGGAGAGATAGTACCTGCGGCAGTCATCAACATAGGGAATATCCTTGCAGAATGATGAGCCCCTAAGAGTACCGCTTTATATCCTGCCAAATTGGCTTGAGAACTTAAAGCATCCATACTCTGAGCCCTCGATATACGTGGAATAGCATCCATACTGAACACAGAAATATTCTTCGCGTTCAACTTCTCTATCAATTCAGGGTTGGTTAAATGATAAATGAAGGATATCAGTGCAGATCCGCTTTTTAATTGTGCAATTTCTTCATCCGAAGGGGCATTTACTTTTACAAGGACATCGGCCTTGTCGCAAACCTCCTTGCTGCTAGAAACAATACTAGCACCTGCGGAAGTATAGATTTCATCTGAAAAATTAGAGGCAATACCGGCACCTGATTCTATGATACATTCAAAGCCTTGTTTAATGAGATTCTTAACAACATCGGGACTTAAAGCAACCCTGTTTTCACCTGCTTTAGTCTCTTTAATAGTTCCTATTTTCATGCAAAGGCAAACCTACACGAAATTTTACATTAAACAAGTATCCAAATGAAAAAATAATGCACTTTTGAAAAAATATTGACAATCGATAAAATACAAAGCAAAAGTTGATTAATGTAGAGAATTTGGCTCACACATTATAATCATTATGGGGCTAAAAGTGTTAGCCACAAGTTCACAGATTAGAATTAATAAGAAAAGGTTCACAGATTGAGATTGTAAACGAAAATAATCGGCGTATTCTATCTGTTAACCCACTTAAATAATTTTGGAACCAATACAACCTCATGCACATGTGACTACACAGCAAAGCATGGTTGATTTTGAAACTTTTTAGAACACTTAAGGAAGCAATCTCTGAGGTGAGCTAAAGACTTTGAAGGCACTACCAAAACTATCAGGGTAATCCAAAGACGCTTCAGCGTCTTCTTAAGTGTTCTAAGGTGCCTAAGGTGGTAAATTCTCAATTGACTTTAGCTTTTTTAGAACCATCACCACCTAAGTCACCTAAGTACACATTAGTTTTTTGAATTTATTCAAAAATGTTTTTTGTTAAAATAAC
>JBBQIF010000006.1:0-18259 GCA_038324665.1 Bacteroidia bacterium | reverse complement strand
GCTAATCCGAGTTCTGATGGCTGCAATGTTGATGATGGGATATTTGATACGCCGAATGCAATGGATAAGAATTATTCCTGCAAGAATAAGAACCTAAACAGTTGTATAGATGCAACCGGAGATCTACCTGATATGACTGAAAACTATATGGATTATGCTCTGGATGGGTGTGCAGCCATGTTTACAAAGGAGCAAGCTTTTATAATGCGTTATGTATTAAACAATTTCAGGACCGGCCTACCCCTTCGAAAGATTAATTTTGATACATTTTCAGACTACAAAGAACCAGTAGTATCTGTATTTCCTAATCCCACTAAATTAGGAAAGGATGTGCATATCCTAGTTAATTTTATTGATGATAATGCGAATTATATCGCTTCTATATTTGATAGCAATGGTAAAGAAATAGTGAAATTGAAAATTAAGGCCAATATATTGGAAGCTTTATCGACATCTACTTTTGCTGCCTCCATTTACTACCTGAAGATAACAGATGAAAACGGTAAGATCATCAGTAAACAAAAATTGGTAATAGGCCTCTGAACAATTATTTACGCTACTATTATCCTGTTCCAAGGTATTGCAGCCAATATTAAGACTATTGCTAAACCAAAAAATATCAAGCTTATTTTCTTAAGTTTTGTTATGGCCGAAATCTTTTTAATTTTAAAGTACCCTATATGTACAAAGGTGAACGCAATAATCATCAATCCAAAATGCTCAACGGCTATTTTCCTGATATCAGCATTCTTCATAACATCTCCCATACCATTATTAAATGCTGACACGCCATAGCCACTGTATTTGAAATAAAGTGCAAGCCCAATAACCAATTGAATATCACATATAATCATAAAAAACAACGCAGGTAGCTTGTCTCTTTTTGTAATGGTATTATTATTACTTATAAATGGCAAAGCTATAGCCAAAATGCCTCCGAGCAATACCAACCAACGGATGTATGAATGTGTACTTTGTAAAAACTGTTGCATAAAAATGGGTTTATAGCAACGAATGTAATAAAATACTTCAAAACCCTTCTATTTTGAATAAATTTTATTTGTCTATTGCACTTAACTTACCCTTAATTTTTAATCATTTCAGTTATCCTTTTTTGTATGACTTTGGCATTCATACCTGTTATTTCAAACAATTCCATCATAGTACCGTGAGGTATAAACCCATCTTCAAATGCAATGCTTTGCAAATTACCTTTGTAGCTAGATTCTAATGCTGCCATAGCAATGGTGCTTGCAAACCCACCTAATTTCTGACCCTCTTCTACTATTAAAATATGCGGAAATAATAAAAAAATCGATTTAAGCGCATCAAGGTCAAGTGGTTTAACAAACTTGAAATCGTAATGGGCTACACTTATACTATTTTTTAAATTCCTGATAGCATCTGAACATTCAAGCGCAATCGTTCCATGGCTAATGATACAAATTTCTTCGCCTTGCTGCAGGCGTTCCGCCTTACCAATAGGGAGGGTCTTAAATTCAGCGTAATCGACATCGGCTGAGGCTTTGCCCCTTGGATATCTAATAACAAAAGGTGAACTTGTGTGTTTTTCCGCAGTAACCATTGCAGACACTAATTCCTTTTCATTTCTAGGTGAAACAATGACGAGATTTGGGATGGTCTGTAAAAATGGAATGTCGAATACCCCGTGGTGGGTCGGGCCATCCTCTCCAACCAGTCCCGCTCTGTCAACGGCAAATATTACTGGCAGGTTCTGCAAGGCCACATCATGTATTAACTGATCGTATCCCCTTTGTAAGAATGTAGAATAAATGCAGCAAAAAGGTCTTAAGCCTCCTGCTGCAAGGCCTGCAGAAAATGTAACGGCATGTTGCTCTGCAATGCCAACATCAAATACCCTTTTAGGAAATTTTTCCTGCATGAAATGCAAGGAACTTCCGGATATCATGGAAGGTGTTATGGCCACTATTTTTTCGTTTTTTTCAGCAAGTTTTAACAAAGTCTTACCAAAAATATCCTGATATTTGGGAAAGTCATTTTTAACAGCCAGACTTTTACCAGACAATTTATCAAACTTGGAGGTGCTGTGCCATTTGGTTTGTTCTTCTTCTGCAGGCAGGTACCCTTTGCCTTTAATAGTTTTAACATGTACGATCTTTGGACTATCAATGTTCTTAATCCTTTGGAAGACGGCAAGCAGCTCATCAATATTATGTCCATCTACAGGCCCAAAATACTGAAAGCCGAAATCAGTAAAAAGATTATCCTTTTTGTATTCCAGTTGTTCAAGATATTCACCTAAAGCTCCCTGACTAGGGTCAATGCCTATATGGTTATCATTAACGATAATGGTAATATTAGTATTGGATATTCCAGCATTGTTAAGTGCCTCAAATGCCTGGCCGGCACTTAAAGCGCCATCGCCTATAATTGCTATATTCTCACGTGTAATCTTTAACTGCCTTGCAGCGACGGCATAACCCAAAATAGCTGAAATTGATGTTGAGGAATGTCCAGTTCCGAATGCGTCATGCGAACTTTCGTCCATTTTTGGAAAACCACTGATGCCGTTTAATTTTCTAATATTACTAAATACCTCTTTTCTTCCTGTAAGGATTTTATGAGCATAGGCCTGATGCCCGACATCCCATACCAATTTATCGTGAGGAGAAGTATAGGAATAATGCAAAGCTACGGTTAGTTCAACAGTGCCTAAATTAGCAGCAAAATGACCCCCTTGTTCTGCAATTTTTTCAATTAGAAAATGACGCAAATAAGCTGCAAATGTTGTAAGTTCATTTTGAGGGATTTTTTTCAGTAATTCAGGTGAATCTATTGCTTCGAAATTCTTTGTCACGGGGCAAAGTTATAGGATTTTAGTTCTTGAAATGGAATTAAGTTAAAACAAAGTTAAGCCAAATCTGAAGCCTAACCTGATGGTAAAATAATAACCGGTCCAATTTTGTTGAGTAAAGCGTTTATCATCAAAAACACTTTTATTATCTTTCAAATCACCTTCTGATATACTTGTGCCTACAATTTGAGTTGCATTATATTTAATATTCCTTACCCCTGCGCCTAAACCCCAAAAGGTTGTAAAGAAAAAATGTGTTTTGCGGTCATAAATATTAAGCTTATAATTCAATAAAACTTCATACCTATTGATTTCAGGTTTAACATTAATAATAGTAGGAATATTTTTCATAGTCACATTTATTTTCTCAGGATTGGTTGTAAAACTTCCATACAGGAATTGGAGTCCGCCACCAAGGCTTTCGCAGTTTTTTTTGTAAGAACTCATTTTATTTTTAACAAAATAAATACCATAGCTGTAATCAGCGCCTCTTATATTTTTCCATCCACCATTTTTTGGAGGTGCATTTTCAATTAATTTACCTGCGACAAATCTGTTTTTGGCATCTAAGCCATTAAATGTATTTATTCTCAATTCATGAATAATTACGCCTGTCCGCAATTCAGCGGATAATGGAAGAAAATTAAAAGCATGCCCATTACCCGAAATATTGAGACCTGCAAATGGATTCGCAGCAATTGCAAAATTCATAGCCCTGTTGCTGCTGTAATTATTTTTCTTGCTTTTTTTCTTCTCTTCCTTTGCCTTTTTTTCCTGCTCCTCCTTTTCTCTTTTTTCTGCTTTTTTGACCTCCGCCTCCGCCTTACTGCAATCATATTCAGGTGACATTGCTTTACAATAAATCAGGTATTCCTTAATCTGTGCTGGCTTCATCTCGCTAATTTTATTTTGCATTAATTGCATAGCTTTCCTGAGGTAGTTCTTATCAACGCTATTTTCGTAAGCTACTTTGGCAAAAAGCATGGAGAAATTAACTGAATTGCCAACGCCATTACTATAACCATTATCTGCAATTTTCAGTGCATTTATATTATCATTCAGGCTTATAGCTGCGTTTATTCCTCGAATAAGATCTGCTTCATTTGAAGGTTTTTCCTCTGTCATTTTTTTCATCAGAATCTTCATGTACTCCATATTTAGATCCTTTTCTTCATTTGTAAGGGATTTATAGTTTTCAAGTGTCAATACATAATTGAAATAGGCTTTTGCAGGATCACCTTTATATCCATAATAACTGGCAAGATATGAATGCAGTAGAAAAAGATTTTTTCCATCAATTGTTGATTCACTTCTTTCCACCAATTCAACCTTATCCTTGAATAAATAAACATAATACGTTTGCTTAACAGCATATTCCGCAACAGTATTGAAATAAATAAAGAGGTTTGTCCAATACATTTTATAAAAATTCTCGTCAACTTTTGTTACAATCCCTTTTAGCTCGGCTTTAGGAACATAACCAGGGTATAAACGGAGAAAGAAGTAATTATTCAAAGAACGCAGGACTCTTTTATTCTCGTAACTATATTTTAGTCTTTTTGCCCTTTTAGCAGTATAATAATATTCATCCGTCCAATCATCATAAATAAGGCTTAAAACATAGCGATATATTTTTTCCTTTTCTATATTCTTCCTCATAAGGTGTTCAAATAGGCCTACGAGTGAGTCCATACTATGTTTTGCAAGCTTTTCCTCTTGCTCAGGAAATGAATCAGTTTGATCCATAATATTCCTTATATTGTCAATTATATCCCACCCTTTATTCATTGCATCAGCCTCACTTAAGTTATCAATATAACTTTTGCTGTATAGTTTGTATGGTTTCAAATCCGTTATATAGACTATTTCTCCTTGATTTGCCTGTGTTGCGATAATTCCATAATTTTTCATAAAATATTCAATCCTTGCCTTATCAGAATATCCGCTTTTCTTACTATGTTCCACCACAAATATTCTTTCATCTACGCCATTTACGGTCATGGTTTTGTAATATCCCTTTGCATTCATTTCTAGTTTGGTTGCAGGGTCCACATATGTCCATTCGGTGGTTTGATAACTCTCACTTGGAACAATATAATATTGTTGCTCGTTGTTTAATGCTGTATATTCTTCATTTGCTATATCATCCGAAAATAGTTGGGTTTTTAATACATATTTACTATAGCCTTTAAAACTAGCTTTGTTGCCACTAAAATTAACAAAGTAAGCATAATCCTGAAGCATGCCTACACCATTTGCTTTGTAAAAAATTATTTTATAGGTAATACTTCCATCCGCCTCTAGTTGAGGCTGATATTCAATTTGCTGGGTTGAATAATCTGGTTTGGATAGGTCGGCAATATCACCAGTAAGGCTTTTTGTGCCGGAGGAATACAAAGTTTTAACAGCATTCACTTTAGGAATTATGAAGTTGATGGCATTCTCCTGTGCATTGATTACTAAAAATTGGCATAAAATGGCTAACCCTAATAATTTTTTCATGGTTCAAATATGATTGTTTTTAAATTGCTAATATATAATGCAAATGTACTAATGTTCAGTTAGCAGTTATTGTGTTATTGGTTATTGTTTTTAATAAGATAATAGATGTTCATCTAACCTTTTTGTCATTTTCACATGGGGAATGCCCACTTCTGTAAATTCAGGGCCATCCGCTAAATAGTTTAAGGATAAATAAAACGGCACCGCTTTTTTCCTTGCGTGTAATACCATTGTATTAAAGCCATTTTCCAATGCCCATAGCTCTGAAAATACTACCAATTTTTTTCCAATGCCCCTATTTTGATAGTATTCATCTACTGCTACCTGCCTCATTTTAACACTATTATCAGTTTGTTTAACTAAAATCAAAATGCCTACTACTTGTTTATCATCAAGAGCAATGATATGCACCTGGTCTTTTTCTTCCTCCAAATCCTTTTTGTTAAAATCAAGCCCTAATGGTATCCTTAATATTCTTCGTCGCAACGCTATACTCTCAAGTTGCAATGGCGAGCGATATTCCGTTATATGGCAGATTATTGACATTTGAATAATTAACTTTGATTATCTATTTTTTTTAGTCACTTTTGAAAATCCAAAATTAATATTAATTGCCAATGAAAAAATTATTTGTTTTTGCCCTATTCGCCTCACTTTTCTTCACATTGCATAGCCAGGATACCATACGCAATAAGAAGAATGGTGGCTACCTATTCAAAATGATAGCCAACTGTGAGGTAAATGATGTGCAGGATCAGAGCAGGACAAGTACTTGCTGGAGTTTTTCAAGTTTATCTTTTTTTGAAAGTGAGTTGATCCGGATGAAAAAAGGCAAACACAATTTAAGCGAAATGTTCGTTGTAAGGAATGCTTATATCGGCAAAGCAGAAACTTATATTCGCATGAATGGTTTTCATAATTTCGGACCCGGTGGTGCCTTTCATGATCTACCATGGGTTATACGCAGGTATGGCATAATGCCCGAAGAGGCTTATAAAGGATTAAATTATGGAACTATCAAACATAACCATGCCGAAATGGATGCTGTTTTAAAAGGCATTGTAGATGCTGTGAAAGCCAATCCACAGGGAAGGCTTACTACCTCATGGAAAAGTGCATTTGCAGGCGCAATTGATGCTTATCTGGGCGTTGTGCCAATGAATTTTACATACCAGGGCAAGCGCTACACACCAATGAGCTTTTCGAATGAACTTGGATTAAATATGGATGATTATATTTCGCTCACCTCTTTCACTCATCATCCGTATTATACACAATTTGCCATTGAGGTACCGGATAACTGGGCTATGATGCAAAGTTATAATGTGCCGCTTGATGACCTACAGGCAGTAGCAGAATATGCCATTACCAAAGGTTATACCTGGGCTTGGGGTGCAGATGTTGGAGAAAAGGGATTTTCCTTCAAAAACGGACTGGCAATTGTGCCTGTTCACGATTCATTGATTACCCAAACTGGTAAAGACAATAAAGCATTTAATGATGCAGGTGCAACAAGGACAGGCAACGCATTTGATAAGCCTATGGCCGAAAAATTTATTACAGACAGCCTTCGTCAGGCCGCATTTGATAATTATGAGACAACAGATGACCATGGAATGCATGCAATAGCCTTATTGACTGATCAAAACGGCAATAAGTATTTTAAAATCAAGAACAGTTGGGGTACTGTTAATGATTGTGGCGGTTATTTGTATTGTTCAATGCCTTATTTCAGATATAAAACTTTGAATATTTATATCCATAAAGATGCATTACCAAAAGCTTTAGCAAAAAAATTGGGCATAGAACAACATTAAGCATTATAACCATTGGGCATTGAGTTAACATTAGTACAGGAAGAAGAGTTGCCTATAGTAGCATCGCTTGCAGCTAAGATATGGCAAGTACATTACCCACCTATTGTTGGACAGGAACAAGTAGATTATATGCTTAAAAGGTTTTACGAATTTGAGGCCCTTAAAAAACAACACACCGAAGGACAGGATTTTTATCTTATCAATAAAGATAACAGGAACATTGGATTTATATCAGTAAGCCAAAAAGGGGTTAGTAATTTCTTTATACATAAGTTCTATATGGTTGCTTCAGAACAGGCAAAAGGTTTAGGAGAGATCGTATTTGTATTGATCAAAACTCTATTCAGATCCCGAGAAAGAATGACCATTGAGCTTACTGTCAACCGGCAGAACTTTAAAGCCATTAATTTTTATTTTAAATTGGGGTTCAGAATAAAGGAAGTTGCCAATTTTGATATTGGCGATGGATACCTAATGAACGATTTTGTAATGGAGTGGAAAAACTAAATCACAATTAAAAAGCCCTGACGTTTGCAGTCAGGGCTTTTTTAAATGAATTATAGCGTCTATTCTATTTTACTAAAGGATTTTGTGACCGTCCCCTTAGCGGTAACAATCGCAATAGTATAAACCCCCTTGGAGAGTTTCTCAGTATTGATTATGGCATCCAATTCATTGATTTCATTTAGTATCAATACTATCCTGCCAGTTATATCAATAATAGTTATATTGTAAATAACTGCGGTTGTATTAATATTAAGCACATTTTTAGCCGGATTAGGATACAATTTTGTCTCAGTTGCAAGCCTGTTTGTCCTGATACCATCCTTCATTGTTTCATCGTCGAGAATAGTGTCTGTATGAAGACTGTCAGCACCGATAATGGTGCCAAATTGGTTACCCCTTATAGCCCAAAAGATGGTTTCTTTATTTTCTGGAATAGCATCATCATTTAATTTAACCTTTATTACGACACTAGGCTGGGCAGGTGTAAGGTTAAATGTTCTGGTAGTGGTGGTTGCCTGATAATCAGGGGTGGCACCAGTCCTTGATGCAGTTCCGCCAATAATTTCTACTGATATTTGCTCAGGGTCTGTTAAATTGGTACCCATCAAAACAAAACCTTTTGTACTATCCTTGTTTTCGAAAGTATTGGTAGTTCGCGTTAAAAAGTTAAATGTAGGTGAAACAATGGTTACTATATCTGTAAGTCTTCTTGGTGCAATATGATAATTGGAAGTAAATGGATTTGTAATATCCGATTGACCGCCTAAACCGGTGACGCCAATGAATCCTATAGGAGCAGGTGTACCATCAATATCAGTTTCGCTATCTATATAAAGTGTGAAGGAGTCTGTTTGGTTTACTAATTTTACCTTTACAAAGGTGTTAGCAGCCATTGCAGTAGTAGGCCATTGGGAAATATTAGCAAGTTTTACCACATTTAATTTAACGAGTTTAGATTCCGTTGTTTCATCTAGAATACTTATAGATACCGCTTTTCTTAAACCTCTTCCACTTGCGAGTTTAACCAGAGAATCAATGTTTTGCAATTGAACCATTCCGGCGGATTGGCCAATTGTGCCAATAACATAGATGCTATCTCCTTCTGTGACAGTATATCCTTTATTACCTGTTGAGTTAATAACCTGAATCCCACCAGTTCCATCAATCAGGGTAAATAAGAAGCCATTAGGCGTGCCGGTTGGTTGTAGGTTAACACCATAAACTAATCCCCTTAATTTACACTTTGTGTTAAGGCTATCCGCAACACCCGTTAATACTTTGCTTGTGGTAACCTTGCTAATTGGGTATTCTACAATGTCGTCATCCAATATTAATACTCTTAATGTGTCGGGTTTACCAACCCATGAATTTAAGAACGGCGACAGGATAAACAAAGCCGTTTCAGTAGGTTCATGAAGGTTGTTATTTAAAATAGGCAGTGTAATTATAATACTATCAGCAAGGTCAGTAGGTAAAACCGTTAAAATTTTTGTTGTTGGGTTAAATGTTAGATCTTGCCCTTCTGTTGCAGATGACAGTGAGCTTATGAATTTCAGTGCAACGTCACTTTGATTAAGGTTCCTGCCCTTTACATTAATCTTGAATTTTACGCTTCCTGCATTCTCTTTTACTGAAACAGTTTTCTTGTCAAAAGAATACTTTGGAGGTGCGTCATCATCAATAATTACGAGGGTAAATAATGAATCCTTGCCAATGGTTGCAGGCGCTGTTGGGCTTCTCAATGCAAAAATAATGGTGTCATTATAAGTTTCCGGAATATTATCGTTGATGATATTCAATTTAATATCTAAGCTGTCTTTCAATTTACCACCAGCGAATGTAACAAGTGTATCCTTGTTATTGCTTCCTAATTTGAATTCAGTAGGAACCAAGGTACTATCGCTTTTATATTTAACAAATAATCTGAAATCGGTAGGGCCGGAAGAGCCTGTATTCATTTTTACCTTAATTTTAATTACGCCGACTGCTTCACCAACAGTAATACCCTTTTTGTCAAAAAATATAACTGGAATATCATTATCAATAATGACAATCGTATTTGTAGATTGTGTGCCGATAAAACCATTTTGAGGATTGGTTAATTTTACTGAAATGGTTTCGTTTGGATCGCTAATAATGTCATCTATAATATCTACTGTAATAGTAGTGCTGTCTATAATATCCCCATACGGTTGGAAAACAAGGGTTTTTGCAGTGTTAATGTTGTAATCAAGTCCTAGTGTTGCGGTTCCTGCCACTACAAAAAACGAAACTTTTGTCGTATCATCGTTACCATATCTCCTGCGAACTGATAATTTAACAGTAGTATTAGCTTCATTAACATTGGTTACTGTACTAGTAAATTGTAAGTCTGGAGCAACTAAAGGTGCATAATTAGATTTAATATTAATGGCTTTGAAACCGCCATGAGGGTTTATGGTACTATCTGCTCCCCAAGTAGCATCAAGTTCCTTATTAGCATACAAAAATGCAAAGCCTGATTTTGGATCTTTTACCTCTATCCTTTTTATACCTTTAGATAATGAATTAGGTATAATGGTACCCCATGCCCCGTTCACACCATTCACCTTACTTGAATAAAAATAAGGCATTTTTGCAACAGTATTTCCATCATTTTCGAGATAGGTAATTGCGATAGGTCTGATGGAATTACCTAAAACATCATCATAAAGCGCAACTAAATTCTTGCTGCCAGCAAATGAATTTCCATAAATCGCTGTTCCATTGTTACTTCCTGCTGAAGCATTATACTTTAAAACATGTATTGAATCCCTTAGATAATATTTCTGTATCGGTTGAACCAAAGAATCGACCAATTGCATCACTATCATAGGATAAACTGATTTTCCAGCAGTAAACCTTATATCATTTGTTGTCAAGCCACCAAACCAACCTGTGAATTCACCTCCCACATCAATGGTTAAAGTATCATGGTTGCCTGGTGAGAAATCTGGTGCTGCGCTATACCCCATATTACCATTTGCTTTAAAGAATAAATTAGCCCCAGCACCTAACGAAGAGCTGCTTGCGGTATCGGATATAACTATAAAAGAAGTAAAGTATCTAAACTTTGAATTAGGAGCAAAGCCAGTGATTTTTGCCTGGAAAAAAAGAGGCGTCCTTGATGTATCACCAGAAGCGCAATATTGTGGGATTTTTATTCCATCAAAAAATAAATTATTAACTGGTTTCAAAGGGTCAAAAATGGTTATTTTATGGTCTTTATTTAGTCCAAGGTTTCCACTTACAGGTTTAGTCAATTTAAGGTTGATGAATTCTGGTTGTTCAACAATATTATCCGCAAGGATATTAACATAGATTGTGTCGGCGACGTTGCCATAAGGCTTGAATTTTAATTTTTTCGTAGTGTCAATGGTGTAGTCTAGTCCTTGGGTAGCAGTTCCTGAGAGTACAGAAAAAGAAACTTTAGAGGTATCGGTATTTCCGTATTTCCGTATTACAGCTATTTTTAATGTAGTAGTAGCTTCAATAACGTTTGTAGCAATTTTTACAAATTGTATTTCTGGAGCAAGGAGGGGTGCATAATCTGATTTAATATTGATGATTTGTTTAAAACCACCGTGTTGATTAATGGTGCTATCGTTGCCCCAAGTGGCGTCAAGCTCTTTATTTGCATAAAGAAAGGTATTGCCTGCATAAGGGTTCCTTGATTCAATTCGTCTTATACCTTTAGCCAAGGCATTTGGTATTATTGTTCCCCAGTTACCGCGTTTGCCGTCAACTTTTACATTATAAAAATGGGGCATACTGCTAACGGTATTGCCATCACTTTCAACATAAGCAATGGTAACAGGTCTAGATGATGTTCCGGCAGTATCATCGTATAATAAGACAAGGTTTTTTTCATTGGTAAATGAATTGCCATATAATCCAGTACAATTATTACCCCCACCTGTTGTTGAGTAGCCTAAAACTTTAACAGAATCGCCTAAATAATATTTTTCTATTGGGGGCGAACCGCTTTTTATTTCCTGCATAACGATCATAGGGTAAATATATTTGCCCGGTGTAAATCTAGTATCGTTAGTATTAAGTGCACCAAACCATCCTGTGAATATTCCACCTGAGCCTATTGTTAAAGTATCGTGGTTTCCTGGCGAAAATGCTGGAGCATTGCTGTAAACTATTTTTCCATTGGTTCTGAAAAGGAAATCATTTCCCACACCGGTAGTTGAGCTACTGCTAGTGTCTGAAATGGCGATAAAGGAGACATAATATTTATATTTTGTGTTAACGGCACGACCTGAAATTTTAGCTTGGAAAAAAATCGGCGTCCTCGTCGTGTCACCTGATGCACAGTAGGAAGGAACCTTAACACCTGTAAAATCTGGTGTTTTAATCGGCTTTTGGGCAAGCGAGACTGTCATAAAAGCGATTAAAGAAATAATCAGTACTATTTGTTTTTTCATTGTGGATAACTTGAATTTTTTGTAAAGCACAAATTTAACGTTTTTTTTGTCAAAAAAATATCCTTTTTTTTGATTATTAATTAATTGCAAGACAAAGACTTAATAAACTTATGGAGGCATTAGGAGAGGTTAATATCGTTTTGCCACATGCCTCCATTGTTGCTCCGGTTGTAATCACATCATCGATTAAAATAATATGCTTGTTTTCAGTTGGTATGGAGGCGTTTAACTCGAATTTGTCGTCCGTATTTTCCCATCTTTGGTAACGTTTCCTTTTTGTTTGGGTTTCAGTAGCTTCTGTCCTTATGAGTGTTTGTGGGAAAAACGAGATTCCTGTTGCCTCGGAAAATCCCCTAGCAATTTCGTCGCTTTGATTGAACCCCCTAGAACTCAGTTTTGAATAGTGCAATGGAACAGTGGTAATAAAGTCAGGTTTTATCCTTAAAAACATTTCCTTAATTTCCTGTCCGTATAAGAACCCAAGATAAAAACCAATTTCCTTTTTTCCTTTATACTTCAATTGGTGTATCAAGCGTTGTGCTAATCCTGTTTTTCGATAATATAAAAATGCTGACGCATGAAGCACAGGTAAGCGACCCCAAAATAATTTTTCAATGGGGTTGTCAGGCTCAAGACAAAATTCTGTCCGAGGTAATTTAATCTGGCATGGCAAGCAAATAACTTCTTCTCCTTTAAACAAGGGCTTTCCGCACCCATTGCATATCCTGGGATAAAAAAATTCTAATACATTATTTAATATTTCTGGCATCTCACGAAGACATCAGCCTAAACATTGCACCAACCCAGTTTTTCTTTATCTTTTTTGTTTCAAACACTAGGCCATATTGGTCGCATTCAAATTTTATATCTTCTAGGTCTTCCAAGTAAAATCCGCTCAACAATAAAATTGAATCCGGTTTCATACTTTTAACATAATATTTAATATCTGCCAGTAAAATATGCCTGTTAATATTGGCGATGAAAACATCTGATACGGCTGAATATGCTTTTAACAAACCTGCGTCGCCCAAACGCATATCAAAATTGCTTATATTATTGAGGCTAAGGTTTTCCTGTGCATTTTCATAGCACCAGCTATCGTTATCAATCCCAACAATATGCAAAGCGCCAAGCATTGATGCAAGTATCCCCAAAATACCTGTACCGGTACCCATGTCAATAACATTTTTGTCTTTCAGGTCGAGAGATAGCAAATATTCTACCATCAGGCTGGTAGTTTCATGGTGACCAGTACCAAAACTCATTTTTGGATCAATGATAATCTCGTATTTCGCCTTAATATCCGTTTTGTGAAAGCTGCTTTTAATAAGACACTGGTCTGAAATTAAAATTGGCTGAAAATAATTTTTTTCCCATTCTTCATTCCAGTTTTTAGGTTTAATTATCTCTATTTTATAATCATCGAAGCAGAGATTTTTCTCAATTAATTCGTTGACTAAAATGATGATTTCATTTTCAGTTACTTCGTTCTCTCCTTTATACGCTTTAATTGATTCATCCTCCGCAAAGCCTTCAAAACCGAATTGACCTAGGTAAGCAGATATTATCTCTACATTTTCATCAACCGGTTCGCAAGCAGTTAAACTTACCTCATAATAGTTAATTAATTGCATTTTTCAATTTTAAAAAGATTGTAATATAGTACCAAATTGATAAATATCTTCATAAGTATTATAAAGCGGTACCGGGGCAATACGTATTACATTGGGATTACGCCAATCTGCTATTATGCCGTTTTCGGTAAGGTAATCAAATAGGGCTTTACCATTTTCATCTGTTAAAAGACTAATCTGGCATCCCCGTTCTGGCGCAGGCGGAGTGATAACGGTCAAAGACAACTTTGTATTGGCTTCAATTGCCTTTTGAATAATAAAACTTAAATAAGCATTTAACTGTTTTCCTTTTTCAACTAGTTTTTCAATACCCGCCTCTGAAAAAATATCTAGGGCAGCTTTATGCACTGCCATACTAAATATGGGCGCATTACTCAATTGCCAACCGGCAGCCCCATACTCTGGTTCAAATCCTTTACGCATTTCAAATCGCTCTTTCTCATTATGCCCCCACCAACCACATAAGCGCTGAAGGGTATTGTCAGCGGCATATTTTTCATTGATATAAACCCCTCCAACACTGCCGGGGCCGGAATTAAGGTACTTGTAGGTGCACCAGGCTGCAAAATCAACTTTCCATTCATTGAGCTTCAATTCAATATTACCTGCAGCATGGGCAAGGTCGAAACCTGCAAGAGCACCAACATTATGTGCTTTTTCCGTGATAGCCTGTATATTAAAAACCTGACCCGTATAATATTGAACTCCGCTAAAAAAAACCAGGGCAACGGTATCCTTATTATCTTCTATTACTTTTATGATATCTTCATGCCTTAAATGATGTTCATTTGCTCGAGGTTTAACTTCAATAATTGCTTCATCTGGATTGTAACCATTCAATTTTACCTGCGACCACACCATAAAAACATCGCTTGGAAATGCCCCTGCTTCCATAATTATCTTAAATCTCTGGTTTGTAGGTCTGTAAAAACTTATAAAAAGGAAATGCAAATTACTAGTTAATTGATTCATTACCACCACTTCATGAGTTTTTCCACCTACAATTCTAGCTGCCTTTTCTGTTAAAAAATGATGGTAATAAAACCAAGGGTTTTTCCCATTAAAATGTGCTTCTACACCTAGATTTTTCCAGTCTTCGAGTTCTTGTTTTAAATTTGATTCAGCCGCTTTTGGCTGGAGGCCCAAAGAATTACCTGTGAAGTAAATGCATTGCTTTCCATTAATTTCGGGAATATAAAACTGATTCCTGAAATTTTTCAAAGGGTCATTATTATCTGTTGCTTGAGCAAACGGCAATGAGTTTTCAAAATGCATCCGGCAAAGGTAACTAGTGTTGCTTAAGCTTCCAAAGAATTACATTTTTTCCATACTTGGCCATTGTACTGTCTATCTTTTCATAGTTCCCATAATATAATAATGGGTCTGGTACATGCCAGTACATATAGGAAGAACTCTCTGTTGTAATTAAAAAATCGGGTTTATGCCCGTTTAATTCTTCAAAAATTCTTTTGCGGTTAATTAACCCCTCCTTGCTCTCAGTAAAGTGAGCCGCAATAGGCACTGGCATAAAAGTGGGGTATAATTTATCTCCTTTGATATAATATCCGCTTGCATCTACCAAATCAATAAAAAGAGTTTTACCTTTTGCTTGTGTCAGGGTTTTTGTGATATTATCTTCCTTATACGTGCTAATACTTAATTTGAATGGATGTTCATTTTCATTGTCCATTTTATAGATAGAATAAAAAACAAGTATATAAATAAAAATGGGCGAGCCATTATATACTGATTTTTCATATTGAAAGAGAGCGGAAAAACAATAAAAGAAAACAACAATAAATGGAATATAATAATGGTTGAAATTGTAAGGTGAAATAAGAATAAATGCCACAGCACCGAGTAATAATAATAGGCAAGAAAAAACAGGTAGCTGCAACTCCTTTTTTTTCCAACATCTGAAGGTATTGATGATAATTATAATTGAAGGAATAAAAAGTGGGTTTAAAATATTTATCCAAAGTGTGCTTAATTGTTCAGCATTTGTTACATGTGCTTCAGCATCAGAATAAATAAAATTATATTTGATCATTTTCATAAAACCACCAAAGGAATTATTTAACCATAAAATAAGACAAAATAAGAACGAAGGAATTGAAAAATAACCAAGTGTTTTAATAATTAAGTTAATCCTCTTTAATTTAAATGACAATTGAATGAGGATAGGCAAGGCTAAAAGTACAAATGGCTCCTTAAACCAAAAGGAGAATCCTGCAATGAATGCTGCTAGGTGGGCAAATTTTACCTTAGTTGTTGTTTCAAATAAACGAGCCGCATATAGGCCCCAGACAATAAAAATACTGCCATATATTTCGGTATATAGGACATCGCCAATGGTATTGTTATTAAAGGTAAATAAAATGAACAACGCTAAAGTCAAGCTACTGAATAATAGGGATTGACTGAACTTAAATGTTACAAAAAATAAACCGTTCGAGATTCCTAAAGCACCAAATATTGCCAATCCATACAATGCATATACTTTATCAGGAATTAACCTGAAAAAAAACTCCATCAGGTAAATAATGCCGGGGGGTTTATTCTCCCAAGCATCTTGATAGAGTGTGCCGCCATTAATCTCTTTAAAGGCTACTGCTGAGAAAATACCTCCATCCGTATCAATATCCCCAGGGCTTAAAAATCCAAAAAGGAATCCAAGCGTCAGGATATTTATAACAATTAGGCCGAAGAAAAAATCTGCCTTAGTGTTTTGCTTTATGTTGATGAAAGATTGTATTTGCAACTTGATTGGTTACTTTATCCAGCAAAGTAAACACTTTTTCGAATCCTTTTATATCTCCAAAATAAGGATCAGGTATAATCTGCGATAAAAAGTCTTGGGTGAAATCCGTAATCAGGTAGAAATTCTTTTGTTTTTGCTCACTAATTGCTTTTAGATCCGCCAGATTTTGATGATCCATTACCAGCAAGTAATCAAAATATTCAAAATCAATTGACGTTAATTGTCTGGCCAAGTGCGTAATTTCAATCCCCCTATTCGTCGCTGTATTGCGCATTCTTTCGTCAGCTAATTCTCCAGCATGCCATCCCCCCGTACCACAAGAATCTATTTCAAAATAGTCCCCAATTCCCGCCAATTTAATATGATGGGCAAACAATGCTTCTGCTGCAGGGCTTCTGCAAATATTGCCTAGGCAAACAAATAAAACCTTTATTTTTTCCGACATTCCATAAGCTTACATGGTCCCCATTTCAACCTTGGCACCGCGGCCACCACCACATTTCCCTGAGCCTGCACATGAAGATAGCATCAAACATAGTACAATAACCACAGCCGCAATTAACTTTAGACTTTTCATAATATAACACCAACGCAAATACTATGCTAGAAATTGTGTAGGTCAAGTTTTTATGCGATGAATTCGTTTTAATATTTCACCAATCAAGGCTCCTAAAATGCAAAACATGTGTATTTCTATCTCACAATATTGTTTAATTTTGTGGTATGTATAATCAGTATGAAACGTTCCTGAAACATGTGGCTGAAAATGGTGTCTATAAGAGCGACAGGACCGGCACCGGCACTAAAAGTGTGTTTGGTTATCAGATGCGTTTTGATTTGAACGAAGGATTCCCATTAATCAGCACAAAAAAGGTCCATTTAAAATCAATTATACATGAATTATTGTGGTTCTTAAAAGGCGATACAAATATTAGTTACCTGAAAGAAAATGGCGTGAAAATTTGGGATGAATGGGCCGATGAAAATGGTAATTTGGGCCCTGTTTATGGCAAACAATGGAGAAGTTGGGAGGCTCGCGATGGTAAAACAATAGACCAGATCACAGAAGTCATTAACAGCATTAAAACTAATCCAGACAGCCGGCGAATGATTGTAACTGCATGGAACCCTGCGGATATTCCTGTTATGGCATTAGCTCCTTGCCATTGCCTATTCCAATTTTATGTTACCCCTGCAGATAAAACAAAAGGTGAAACAAAAGGTAAGCTGAGTTGCCAATTATATCAGCGCAGTGCTGATATTTTTCTCGGGGTACCTTTTAATATTGCTTCTTATGCACTGCTCACCATGATGTTATCCAAAATTTGCGATCTTGACAATGGTGACTTTATTCATACATTTGGTGATGCACATATCTATACTAATCATTTTGAACAGGTGGAATTATTGCTTTCAAGAACACCAAAACCTTACCCTATTATGAAAATTCCAATGGAAATCGACTCCATATTTGATTTTACTTTTGATGATTTTGTACTTGAAAATTATGACCCGTGGCCAGCGATAAAAGCACCAGTGGCTGTTTAATTAAAAATATGCCTGACGGTAATTAAGAAATGGTTCCACAAATTAGGCAAGGTGCCATAATGTTCCTTTAATACTTTGAAACGTTCCCGGTTGCTATCTTTCCTATGCAATGTTGAGTGCCCTTCAAGGGTAAAACAGGCTATTATGGTTTTCAGGTTCGTAATCGTCTTAGATTGCATAAGGCAACGAATCATCCAGTCTAT
>JBBQIF010000005.1:0-18511 GCA_038324665.1 Bacteroidia bacterium | reverse complement strand
AAAAAAGAACATTAAAAAAAGGTTGTCATTATGTGGGCCATATTCGTTTATTAGATAAATACTTATTAATAATGCATTGACAATTACGAGTATAATCGTTACCCCAATTGATATTAAAAAAAACTTCATACTTGTATTTCTGAATATCGTGATGAAAATTAAGGCAACAGGTACAAATACCAATAACCAGAAAAAATAAAATAAGCCATAGAACAAAAAATTAAAATACTCAATACTTTTAAATGCGGCACCTGATTTTTCTTCCAGAGAATGGTTAAAGGCGGCATTGAAAGCCTCAAAGGTTTCATCACGCTTATACCTTAAAGTATCATCTATCAGTGCTACAATTTTTCCTGGTGGATACAAATGTTCTAAGCCATATTCCTTAGCCACTTTCAGGTAATTTACAACACCTGCCTCTATCGCTTTTTTCCCGCTTATTTTTAAAAATTCATCTGTCACTTCACCATAAGTCAAGTAACTTTTATCCAGCATTTTATATGCTGTGCTCCCAAAGCTATATCCATTGCCCCGCAATTTATACCCTTTGATGTAAAGCTGATTCGTATCGCTTAGGTCATACACAGCTTCTAGTTGGTATGCTCCAGCCGGGAAAAATGAGGCGTTAATATTAAGTGTATTGATCTTGTTGACCAATCCTTTGTCCTGAATAGTAAGATGGGATTTTAAAATAGAAACTGCCGGAAAAACAAAAAGGATAGAGCTGATTAAAACAAGAGATAGATAATTACAGATGATATTGACCCATTCTCGGCCCTGGGTTCTGTTACCATATTGCTTGGTGCTGTTATGCCTGAACAAAAAAACAAGCCAAAGGACAATCCCCGCAATTACACATAAGCTTGTCATCAACCAATAAAACCCAAGAAAAGAAAATTCAAGCGCACTTTGAGGGACAACTAACCCCAACATTGACAGAAACACCCAGGCTAACAATGTAAACCAAGCGACATAATGGATCTTACTGCTCCATATAAGGGGATATTTAAGCAACAAGGATTTATCGGCATTCAAAAGGAACGTGGGAATCAATATATTTTTTAACATGGTTTTAAATCGTTATTTAGGTAATGCCCACAGGCGTTCATAAAGTGGTTTGAAAAAGAATTGCTGCATAGCAAGAAAAAGTAGCAGCCCGCCGATATGGGCCCAATGCATCCAAAAGTCCCAACTTCGTTGACTGTTTTCATAATCATGCACCATATAGGAACTATGGTCGAAAAAACTTAATTCCATAAAAATGGCAGGCAAGAAAGGTAAAGCAAGGTTAAACAGGAAAACACAATAAGCACTTACCTTACTATAAGATCTTTGAAAATAAACACTAATTGAAACTAATAATAGAACCGCTGTCCAGGCTCCAAAGAACAGTTCAAGAATCCCAAACATAGAACGGGTATTTTCGAACTCATCCTTCATCACTAAAAACAACAACAATGCATTCACTATCACCAGTAAAATTGTAATGCCAATTGAGGCGAGCACAAATTGCTTTCCTAGATTCCTGAAAAGGGTAATAAATATAAGTAGTATGGGAACACTTATAAATAACCAACCACTGTAGAACAAAGATTCAAAAAGGAAACCGAATGTATTGATGGCCTTGAAATACTTCGTAGTTTTCATACTTAGTTGCTCGTTCATTAATTCGTTGTTCGCCTCAAATGCCGAGTCCCTTGAATAACCCAATGAATCATTTATTAATGCCGGAATTTTATTGGCATCAAACCCATAGACTACCCCTAATTCATGCGCTACTCTAATGTAATCCCTACATGCTTTGTCAATTCTATCACGTCCTCTTACTTTTTTGAATTCGAAGTAACAATCATCGCTAGTTAAATACTCCCGGTCAAGGTACTTGTAATCATGGTGCCCATATTGATTTGGATAATTTCTATAGTCCGCAAATATCTTGTATGTGGTTTCATTCTTCATTTTGATTGCTTGTTTCCCTCTCTCATATTTATTATTATAAGGGTCATGAACTGTTTCTATATAATTAAAATCATTTCCGGGAAACAATGCCCTATTTGTATTCAGTATGTTCACTTTTTCCACAATTCCATTCGCCTGTATTGCAATATGTGCCTTAAAGACTGTTATCACTGGCAGCATAAAAAGCAAGGAACTAATCAGGATAATACACCCATAATTGCACAATATACTTACCCATTCGCCTCCAAATAACCTGTTGCCATATTGTTTCATGCTGTTATGCCTCGAAAGAAAAACCAACCATATTATCAATCCGCCAAGACAACTTAATGAGACCAATAAAAAATAAAATTGCAGAAAGTCACTATTGATATCTTCATTGGGAACGAGAAAACTTACAAAACCCATAAATACCCAACAGAGCAAGGTGTACCAAGCTACATAATGTATTCTGCTACTCCATACCAGTGGAAATTTCAATAATAAATAACTATCGATTGTCTTTAAAAACTTTGGTTGCAACATAGATCTGCCTAAAATAAACGTTTAGTTGAATTAGTTATGTCCCTAAAGTATTGCACATCAATATCTTCTGTCATCATTAGCTTCAACAATGCTTTTGCTTCATAATCCTTAGAGGCAGTTATTGTATAAAAATTATTTTCGGCTTTCAACTCCGCTCCTATCCTTTTAACCACCGTATTAATTTTATCAAATGGTGTTTCTGAAATAAACTCAATAATAATGGTTTCTGTATTGTTGTTCTCCTCGCCCGACTGGAAAAGGCACGTGCCGTCCTTTATAAAAATAAGTTCATCAGACACCTGCTCTACTTCATGCAGCAACTGCGAGCTTAAAATAACCGCAATGGGATTAATATCTGTTTTAGCCATGTATTTAAGGTCTTGTAAAAATGTTTGCTGTGCCTTTACATCCAGATTAGCCAATGGTTCATCCAATACCAATATTTTAGGTCTTGTCAATAGCACCCTTGCCAATTCAAAACGGGTGCGGTACCCGCTCGATATCTCTGACCATGCATGGTGACGGAATTCATATAGACCTAATCGCTTCAGCATAATTTCCACCCTAAATAATATTTCTTCTTCCTTTACTTCCCTGGTGGACAAGGCAAATTTCAGGTTATCTTCCAACAAGCCGTACCATTTGGGAATGCGTTGTGGAATAAAGCCAATATGTTGTTTGATAGCATAAGGATCATTGTTGTTCTGAGGCAACAAGGGATAGTGTATTTCACCGGTGCTTGGTAAAAGATCGCCACAAAGCATCCTTAGCAAGGTAGTTTTACCGTTGCCATTCTGCCCCACAATACCAACCAAACTGCCTGTATTTAAATCAAAACTAGTAGGCTTGAACTGAAAGGCACCTACCCTGTATTGTTTGCTGATATTTTCTACTTTTAAAACGCACTTATTTGTTTGTTCAAGCGTATTGAGCTTATTTTTCTCGCATAGCTTCAAGAATTCACTAAACATCTCACTATGATTATCAGGCCCTTCAGGTTCATTCAATACAGCTGCCATTTGTCTGACAACGGGTGCCAAATTGGATTGATAGCTTGTGTTCAGTGCGTAATCTATACACCTTTTTAGCGCTACTTGTGTATTGCCATGCTTCAATTCCTCGGCAATTAATTCATGCAGTTTTATACTCATGTTTCTTTTTAAATTTATTATCTGGAACGATATTAATCCTTTTTTAGTATCAAAGGTAAATTTCTATGACAGTTAATAGATGAACATTGAAAAAGAAAGATAAAAGTCTCCCGATTGTCAATTAATAGATTATTTTTCATTCTTAATTTGAAACAAAGGTTTAAAGTGTTATTTTCGCACCCTTAAATAAAATTCGATTTAACGTAACAAAATGAAAAATAAAGGTTTAGTAATTTTTATTACAATTGTTTTAGCGCTCACTTGCATCTATCAATTGTCTTTTACTTGGATGGCTAAAAAATTTGAAGCCAAAGCCAAGGCATTTGCCACTAAAGGCGGAGTATATGATGGAGACAGGTATCGCACTTATCTGGATTCTTTGGGTAGGAAACCCCTCTTAAATATTGGTATCACCAAAAAGGACTATTTTCAGTGTAAAGACGCTGAATTAAAACTGGGACTGGATTTACAAGGTGGCATGAACGTTATCCTTGAAGTTAATAAGGGCGAAGTTGTAAGAACATTGGCCGGCATGAACCAAAAGGATCCTGATTTGCTAAAAGCGATACAATTGGCTCAGACTGAATACCAGAAAAGTGGCGATGATTTCATAGATCTTTTTGTAAAGAACTTTAAATCAATTGCTCCTGCACGTTCTTTGGTACAACTATTTGTAAACAGGGACAATATAAGGATTAAATCAAGTTCATCTGAAAGCGATGTCGTCAATTACCTTAAAACCGAATTAGCCGATAAATCAAAAAATACTAGGCAGGTAATAGAAGCCCGTTTAAATTCTGGCAATATAAGTCAACCCAACATTCAGGAATTGGATGGTGGCCGTATATCTGTTGAACTACCGGGAGTTGACAACCCATCACGTATTAGGGCTTTATTAGAACAAAGCGCACGCCTTGAATTCTGGGAAGTTTATGGCAATAACCCTAAGAAACAATATGAGGGTTATAAGAAAATTTACGAGCCAATGAATGCTGCCTATGCTCAAAAGCTAAGGTTGGAAAAAGGAACTTCTGCTGAAGATTCAGCTAAAATAAAGGCCATTGCCGAAATATCGGATTCTACTGAAAGGGATAGCGCTCAAAAAGCCTTCGTAAAAGATCAAAACGCCAAGGATTCATCCAAATACCCATTTGCTGAAGCAGGTTTAGTGCCTCTTTTGGACCAAAAAGGCAATATTATTGAAAGCAGCATCCTGGCAAGAGCCCCAAAAGAGGCAATGACCAAGATCAATAAAATGCTGGAAGATGAGGTTGTTTTGAAAGCATTACCTAAGAATGTAAAGTTTGCATGGAGTGCCAAGCCGGAAAGTGAAGAAATACAGGTTTACCAATTATATGCCTTGAGGGCTAATAAGGATGGCAAAGCCTCAATGGGAAGTGGTGACGAGAATCTTATTGCGGATGCATTTGCCACAAACAGTGCAAATAGTGGTCAGGTGGAAGTTTCTATGAGTATGACTCAACAGGCTACAAAAGACTGGAAAAATATTACACACAATGCAGCACAAACAAGTGATTTCATAGCAATTGTGCTTGATAACAAAGTATTCTCAGCCCCAAGGGTAAATGAGGAAATTCCAACAGGTAATTCATCCATCAGCGGTGGGTTTTCTGTTGAAGAAGCAACTGACCTTGCCAACGTCCTTAAAGCAGGTAAATTACCTGCACCTGCTAATATAGTTGCGGAAGACGTTGTTGGACCAACATTAGGAGCTGAATCTATCAAAAAAGGTATCAATTCCTTCATTATAGGATTTATTGCCGTATTAATATTGATGCTGCTTTACTATAAAAGAGGTGGTATCATTGCAACTATTGCTGTATTTGCCAACGTATTCTTTATTATTGGCATTTTAGCATCATACGGTGCCGCTTTGACATTGCCAGGTATAGCTGGTATCGTATTGACGATAGGTATGGCGGTTGACGCTAACGTACTTATTTATGAACGTATCAAGGAAGAACTTCGAGAAGGCAGAGCCATGAAGGTTGCAGTCAAAAACGGGTTTGCAATGGCTTTCTCTGCGATTATTGATGGTAACTTAACAACCTTGATAGCGGCTATCATTATGACATTTGTTGGTGCAGGTCCAGTTTATGGTTTTGCTATCATCCTGATCATTGGTATCCTTACCTCCTTATTTACCTCGATCTTTATTACAAGGATATTGATTGAACACACAACCAATAAAGGAAAGGATGTATCTTTCTCTAACAAATATACTGTCAACTTAATGACAGGTGCTAATTATGACTTTATTGGTAAAAGAAAACGCTTTTATATTTTATCAACCGTCATTATTGTTGCGGGGTTTGCAATGCTAATAAAGAATGGCGGATTGAGCGCAGGTATAGACTTTAAAGGTGGTTATGGCTACCAGATGCAGTTACATACAGGTATAAATGCTGAGGAAATTAAGGCTGCCCTTGATAAAGGATTAATAGGCAGTAGTAATGAAGTAAAAACGATTGGAAGTGAAGGCCGTTATAAAATTGTTACCACCTACAGAATTAATGAGGCTAACGTAAACGCCGATACTATTGAGGAAGATGTAATTAAGGCACTTGCTCCCTACAAAGCTACTAAGGCAAGCATACTTAGCAGTGCTGAAGTTGGGCCTACCATTGCACAGAATATTCGTACCAAATCCATGTGGGTAGTTATCGTATCAATTATTGCCATATTCATATATATTATCGCGCGATTTAAAAATGTTGGTTTTGCCGTTGGCGCCGTAATTGCCATGATCCATGACGTATTGATGGTATTTGCCATATTTGCTTTACTAGATGGAATTGTTCCTTTTGCATTAGAATTGGACCAGAACTTTATCGGAGCTGTGCTCACAATTATTGGATATTCCATTAATGATACTGTTGTAATCTTCGACAGGATAAGGGAAAACCTGAATGAATACAAATCGGAACACGATAGGGGCAAGATTATTAATACAGCCATTAACCAGACCTTGAGCAGAACCATTATGACCTCAGCAACTGTTTTTGTGGTGGTATTTGTGTTGTTCTTATTTGGTGGCCTTGCACTTAAAGGATTCTCATTAGCCTTATTGATAGGAGTTATTAGCGGAAGTTATTCAACTATCTTTATTGCTTGTCCTATTGTGCTTGACTTGTTTAAGAAAGATAAAACCATGGTTAGCTAAGATATATAGCTTAAAAATAATTCAAAAGAGAGGCAAATAATTATTTGCCTCTCTTTTTTTTTAATAATTGGTCAATCATTACTGCTCCAAACAATACAAGTTTTTTTTGAGGCTATCTCCGAAATTTTGTAACTAATAGGTCCATAAAATTGTTATAATGATCACGATGTGGGCAACCACATTGGCAAAACCTGTAAATATCTTTTACCTTTGGCCTGTAAATTGTATTTAGACTATAAACACCCTTATGTCGCAAAAAATAAATTATTTCGATCAATCAATGGATGAAATAGTTTTTGAAAAAAAAAACAAAAGCTATGGCGCTTTTTTGCTCAGAGGATTATACAAAAAGAACCTGTTGAAATCGTTTACGCTGGCAATAGGAGTCTTTGTTTTAAGCTTGTCTACACCTGCTATCTTGAAAGGCCTAGGGCTGATAAAAAAGCAAGAGGTAGAATATTTGGATACTGCTGTTTTTGTGTTACACTCTCCCCCTTCAATTAACCCTAATGAGCAATCCAAACCTCCTCCACCTAAAATAGAAGAGGTATTGAGGCCAACTGAAAAATTCCTTGAAGTGGAGGCTGTAAAGAAAAAAGATCTTCCTGAACCGTCCCCTGCCATCAAAGACCTTGCAATAAAAATAATTGACAACAAAATAATTGATACCAAAAAGGATGATACCAAGCTATTTCCAGACAATTCGATGAATGGTGGAATAGCAGGGGAAGGGATCGCATGGAGCAAAGTGGAACAACCTCCAGAGTATCCAGGTGGGGAAGATGCTTATACCCAATTTATGTACGAAAATCTAGATTATCCTGAATTTGAGCGGAAAAGAAGCATACAAGGCACCAGCAGGGTTCATTTCATTATCAACCAAGAAGGGGCTGTTGAGCAAGCTAAAATATTAAAATCGTCTGGAAATGTGCATTTGGATGAGGAAGCCTTGCGATTAATCAAGTCACAACCAAAATACAAGCCCGGAAGACAAAACGGTAAAGCCGTTAAAGTATCCTGTATTGCTGATATTGAATTCAGGTTGAAATAATTCATACTGCCTTCTTCTTTAAAGTATCTTTTTTTACCCATTTTTTGCATATTTTGCTGACTTAGCTAAAAAAAAGTTTATTATTGAAAGTTAATAATCAAAATAAAATACCATGTCTATCTGGAGAAGAAAACCTTTAACCCAATTATTAAATGAAGCCTCGGAATCTGAAAAAGGTCTGAAGAAGACTTTAACTGCTCCCGGATTAGTAGCTTTGGGAATTGGAGCCATAATAGGTGCAGGGTTATTTTCGATTACAGGTCTTGCAGCCTCTATGAATGCGGGGCCGGCTATTACCATTTCATTCCTTGTAGCTGCATTTGGTTGTATTTTCGCCGGTTTGTGTTATGCTGAATTTTCTTCCATGATTCCAGTTGCGGGTAGCGCATATACTTATTCATTTGCTACCATGGGCGAATTTGTCGCCTGGATTATTGGGTGGGATCTTGTATTGGAATATGCTGTAGGTGCAGCTACTGTTTCAATCAGTTGGTCGCGTTATCTTGGCAAATTTTTAGGCGGCTACGGTATACATATCGATGATGCGTATATGCTTTCTCCTTTTGAAGGTGGAATTATCAATATCCCTGCTGTGCTTATTGTCGTCATTATGTCACTCATATTAATGCGTGGTACAAAGGAATCCTCTTTTATAAATGGCATAATTGTTATGCTAAAGGTTACCGTTGTGCTTGTATTCATTGCGGTAGGTTGGCAATACATAAGGCCTGAAAATTACACCCCTTATATTCCTGAAAATACAGGCACTTTTGGTGAATTCGGATTTTCAGGTATCATCAGAGCTGCGGCCATTGTTTTCTTTGCCTATATTGGATTTGACGCCGTTTCTACTGCTGCCCAGGAAGCTAAAAACCCTAAAAGGGATATGCCGATAGGTATCTTATTATCACTCGCCATCTGCACAATACTCTACATCCTTTTCGCCCATGTGATGACAGGGGTTGTAAATTACAAAGCTTTCGCAGGAAAAGATGGCATTGCGCCTGTTGCAATTGCCGTTGAGGCAATGGGGACTGTTGGTCCTAATGGCATGATTACGCCGTCCTATCCATGGCTGAACAATGCCATTTTATTAGCTATTCTTGGAGGATATGCCTCTGTTATTTTAGTAATGTTGATGGGACAAAGCCGAGTATTTTTCTCTATGAGTAAAGATGGACTGATGCCTAAGGTCTTTTCTGATATCCATTCAAAATTCAGGACACCCGCTAAAAACAATCTGCTATTCATGATTATAGTGAGCAGTTTTGCTGCTTTTATACCTGCAAGGGTTGTGGGTGAGATGACGAGTATTGGCACGCTATTCGCATTTATCTTGGTTTGTATCGGTGTTTTAATTATGAGGAAAAAAATGCCCGAAGCACCAAGGGCTTTTAGGACTCCATTTGTACCTTTTGTTCCAATTGCAGGGGTTTTGGTTTGCCTTTTTATGATGGTTTTCCTACCGTTAGACACATGGATACGCTTAATTGTATGGATGATGATAGGATTTGATTTTTACCTATACTATGGCATGAAAAACAGTCATTTGAATAAGGGTAATTTCAACAAAAAAAGCTATAGAACGGTTGCCGGTTCAGGTCTGGGAATGGTATTAGCCTTAATAATTATTGCTATCGTCCACCACATAGACCCAAAGGCCGATGATCAATACCTCTTCATTTTTTCATTGACATTTGCTGCCGTACATGCTGTTATCTTCATCTATAGTTTAATGCAAAACAGAACTGATTTTCCTGATGATAAAACTGAATAAATAATTTTAATTCGCATCTATTCTAGCACTTAAATTATTTGATTTTCCATTAGACCTATCATCAATATGAGCTGAATTACTCCTCTGGCTGATGGGCTTCCAAATAGAAGAAGCAATTCAAATTATCATTTGAATGAAATAATCTCAGCTTAGTAAGCGAATGGGAATTTGTAAATAACTAGTATTAGTCCTCTTCATCCTCAGGATCAATCTCAATTAATGATACGCCCAATTCATTCTTAGCATTGATACTCTTTTCCAGAGATAATAAAATACTGGGTAGCAATAATAGATTCATGGTCATACCAAATAAAAGGGAAAGTGATGTTAACACCCCTAATGCTACAGTGCCTCCAAAATTAGAAGCCGCAAAAATACTAAATCCAGCTAACAAGGCTATCGCAGTATAAATAATGCTTGGACCTGCCTCAAGCAAACTCTCCGGGATTGCAATCTTCATGTCCCAATTATGCCTTTTAAGAGAATGGCGGTATTTAGCAAGGTAATGTATGGTAAAATCGACTACGATGCCATAAGCAATACTAAAAATAATAATAGTAGACGGTTTTAGCCTGATACCAAAATAACCCATGATACCAAAAGTCATGATGAGCGGGATTAAATTGGGGATTAGGGAAATGAGCACCATACGCCAACTAAAAAACAGGAAGGCCATCATAATGGAAATAATTATCAAAGCGGATATCATACTCCGAATAAGGTTCTCTATCAAATAATCGTTCCCCTTAAGAAAAATGGCACTCGTGCCAGTAATCTTCACATCATAATCTGCTTTAGGGAAAATAGAATCTATTTTTTGTTGTACCGAGGCGGTGAGTATTTTCATTTTCTGAGAACCGATATCTGCCATTTGAACACTTACCCTTGCCAACCTATAATTGCTGTCAACCATTGATTTGATTATGCTTTTACTGTACTTCTGCTTTGGCAAGTAATCTACAATATTTGTAATATCTACCACATTTGGTACGATAAAATAGCGTTGTTCTCCATTGTTCATCCCCTGGTTGGCAAATTTTAGTATATCTACAACCGACATAGGTTTTGAAAACTCATCATATTTATTCAACTCCTTTTCAAGCCTGTTAATCTTCTGTAAGGTAATGTAATCCTTTACTCCCCCATTCACACGGGTATCTATCCGTATTTCAAATGGAAGGGTTCCTTTCAAATGCCTTTCAAAAAACTTAAGGTCCCTGTATACCGGATCCGACTCTGGTAAGTCGTCTACCACATAGCCCAAATTCTTTACCTTAAATGAACCGTAAAGAGCCAAACTCAGTAAAAGCAAGGTAATAGCATAAATGGTTTTTCGCCTGTTATAAATCAAATAATTGCAAAAATCCAATACCTTGTTCAGCATTTTACCATCCAGATGCTTTGTGTGTTGCGGTTTTGGCGGTGGTAAGTAACTGTAAACAATGGGGATAAACACCAGCGATACAACATACACTAACATAATAATTATACCAGAAACGACGGAAAATTCATCCAACATGGCACTGCCGGAAAAACTGAATACCACAAACCCTACTGCAGTAGTAACATTGGTTAAAAACAAAGGCAATCCATTTTTAGAGATAAGGCGGGTTATGGCCTTCATTTTATTGCCATGCCTTGTATACTCTTGGTGGTAAACATTTAAGAGGTAAATGCAATTTTGCACCCCAATAATCACCATTAAAGGCGGCAGGATACCTGTCAAGATAGTAATTTTATAATCAAACATCGCCAGACAGCCTAAAGTAGCTATAACTCCTATTATTACTACAACGAGAGATAAAATTACGGCACTGTAGAATCTAAAGAAAACAAAGATAAAAGCAGCGGTTATGAGTATGGAAAGTAAAGTAAATATCTTGATTTCCTCTGCTACCTTAGAGCTCATGATGGTGCGTACATAAGGCAAACCGGAAAAATGCATTTGAATAGTATGCTTTTTGCCAAATTCATTGGCACGGGTTTCTATACTTCGTACCAAAGGTATCCTTGCTTTACTGTAGAGTTCTTTCTTTTTTAATGTAACGGCTATCAGGGTAACATTGCTGTCGGGATTATATAACAGACCTTCATAAAACTTAAGTGTCCCAATAATGCGTTTGAAAGAATCAACTTCTCCCTGCGTTTTAAATTTATTTTTAAGAATTGGCTGAATGGTCAGTTTTCTCAAAGAATCATTCCTAACAAGGGAATATGCCTTTGCAAGAGAAACCACTTTCTCAACCCCACTAATATGTTCTAAATCCGAACTAAGATCATACCAGTCATTGAAAAACTCCAATTCAAATATTTTCGGGCTCTGGATCCCAATTACCAATATGTTGCCATCCTCGCCAAAGGTTTCCTTAAACTTAACGTAATCTATATAATCGGGGTCATCCTGCGGAATAATTTTGGCAAAATCATAGGTCATTTTCACCTTGGTTGCAAAATATCCGAAAACGATGGTAATCAGTAATAAAGAAACCAACAGCCAAAAGCGGTTTCTAATACAAAAAGTTGATAAAGCGCTCCACATTATTTTTGCAAAAATAAGTAAAACTTAGTTAGCCTTTAAAAATAAATTAGTTTAAAACTAAAGTAGGTCTGAGAAGGCAGGGCATAGAATCTCTACATATAAAAAATCCCGCATCTCTTTGCTGCGGGATTCGTTTTAATCATGCACTAATTACTAAAATTAGGCACTTTAAGCTTCCTTAACCCAGGTGCAGTGTCTATTTCAACCTTTTAACCTCTTCTTGCATACCAGTGTTACTCGGATCCAATTCCAGAACTTTATTAAACCATTCTTTGGCCTTTACATTGTCCTTTTGCACCAAGGCTACGTAACCAAGATAAATATAAGCACTGATGAGGTTAGATCTGTTTCTTCCAAGGTCAGATGCACCAAATTCGATAAATTTCAAATAATGAGGCACAGCATAACCTTTCAAATTGGCCTTATCCTCTAGTTCCACATTAGATTTTGCCCTCCATAAATACCCATCAGGAGAAGTAGGCTGTACTTTAACAAACTTTGCAAAAGTTGAATCTGAATTCACAAAGTCATTGAGGTTAAAATAAGCACGACCTAAATAATAGTAGTCCAAAGGAGAAGGTTGTGGCTGCATCGTCAATCTCCTGTTGTAAGCCACAATTGCATCATTGTATCTTTTGGCATTATACAAAGTTTTTGCATAATCAGTCTGCAATTCAGCATTGGTAGAATCACTCGCTACTGCACGCATCATGTAATAAATTGTGTTAGCCGTATCTCCATTTGCATCTGCGATCTTACTTGCATAATTATAATCCAGATTGATAACTTTACTTTTTTCAACATACTTCCAGAAATTAGTCATGGCAAGTTGCGCTTCCTTCATTTTCTTGATTTCGTAATTGCTATAAGCCAATATCCTGTAAAAGATGTAATTGGTAGTGTCTTCCTTTATAAAAGTAGAAACTTCATCAACCGCTTTCCCATATTCCTTTAATTGAAACAAGAACGCACCGTATGTTCCTTTAGCCTTGCTGTCATTATTGTTCAGGTCAAGATATTTCCTGAATTCTTTTGATGCCTTTTCATAATCCTTAACCAAATAATACAATTCACCCAATTCCTTATGCACAATTGTATAAGAAGAATTGATAGAATCAGCCTTTTTTAGTGACTTTATCGCCAATGAATAATTCATGGCAGAATAAAACAATCGTCCTATTCTTATCAATGCCATTACATTATTAGGGTCTTTATAGGTAACTTCCTCATATTTATTCATAGCCTTGCCACCTTCATTTTGGGCCAGGTACATATCACCTAAGGTGAGATTATAAAAATAATTGCTCGGCGATTGCTGATGTGCTTCTTCAAAATAAGGCACAAATTGATTTACATTGGTTATTTTTGGTCGATAAGTAAGATACCCTGCCTGGAAAAAAATTTCAGGATCCCTTTTCCTTGATACAGATAATGCCTTATCTATGAATTCCTGCACTAAAGCATTATCCTTCTTGTCCATAATGGCCAGCCTTGCTTTAGCAATATAAGTATAGGCATCTTTACCTATTTCGGCTTTCTGGAAATATATCCTTGCAGAATCTTCATCCTCTAATTTCAGATAAGTATTACCCAAATATAAAGCTACTCTTGGGGATTGATTGGTTTTTATTACCGCAAGATAAGCCAGTTTTGCTTTCTTAAGGTTTTCATTCTGGAACTCAATATTTGCATCTTCTAATGACTGGGACCATGAACAATTGGCAATAGTTATTGCCGCGATTAATGTTAATATACTTTTACTCATTTTTTAATTTCTTAATTTGTATTTACGTTTACTTCCCTGCCCGGAAATATGGCCGGCACCACGCCACACTTCATAAATAAGCGCTGAGCGCGGGATTTTAATATATAATTTACAAAAGTTGTGCCTGATTTCTTTTCCATGTTGCAATTGAGTAAAACAATAGGGGTTATATATGGATATTCCCTTGTTGTTATACTCTCCTGGCTAGGATTGATAGTTAGCTTATTTTTCAAAGAATCGGTATAGCTAACGGACAAAACCGATAAATTTTTCAACAACTCAATGGTTGGTGTGGCTCCAATATCTGAAATGTAAGAAAACGGAATAATCCCAATAGATTTACTATCGCTTCTCAGAAAATCGAGTAGTTCGTTGACATTAGATTTGGTATAAGCGCATGAAACCTGTTGTGGACTCAACCCATAATATGACTGGAAATACGTTATGGCCTGGCTATTACTATTTTCAAATACCAGACGAAAATCGGCGGATTTACAATCTCTGAAATAAGCCTTTATATCGGCCTCCGATATAGTCCTTAATGGATTCGCAGAATTTACAATCAATGCAAAAGCATTGTATGCAACAGTATATTCTTTAGGCACAAATTCTTCCTTTTCGCTTAGATACTTCGCTTCAGCAGTGCTTAAATGTCGTTGCAATATGGCACAGCTAACTTTATTACTTATCAGGTTTTTAACAATCTCTGATTCCTGTAAATACTTAATATCCAAAACCGGATTATTGTATGCATTTTCAAAAGCCTTTTTTTGCTCATTTATTAGAACCCTCAAACTAGTATCCGCCCAAATTACAAGAGTATCCTTGCGCTTGGTACCGGCAACCTTTGCGCTGTTATCTTTGCATGCTGTTAAAGAAGATAACATAACTAGGATAGCCAACAAGACACTACTATTCTTCATTCACTATTTCAGATTTAAAATCCTGATACGTCCTAATTAGCCTGTAGATACCATAAATTAGAAGTAATCCCGTATAAATATTTCTTAAGTTTCGCTCGCCTTCCAAAAGATTCGAAAAATAAAAGATAATAGCAAAGCCTATAAAAAGCAGGTAGATGGCAAACTTGAAAATATAAGCAGGAAATTCTATTAGTTTCTTAAACAAAATAAATAACTTAAAAACTCCCTACTCTATTGCAAATTCAATTGGGATAACACACCTAACTCTTACAGGAACTCCATTCTGTTTTCCCGGCTTATATTTTGGTTGTTTCTTTATCAACCTCACTGCCTCGGCATCCAACTTCTTATTTCCTGAGGATTGAGCAACAGAAACATCAACAATAGAACCGTCTTCATTTACAACAAAATAAACCTGAACAATTCCTTGAATTTCATCACTTGCTGCATCAGGAGGATACACAAGATTATCCGAAATGAAGTCTTCAAACTTTGCGCGTCCTCCAGTAAATTCCGGCATTTGCTCAACTTTTGTGTAAACATGGTCTTTAGGCAACCCAACAGGCGCAATAGCTTTCACAATTGGGGGTGGTTCATCGGCTGCTGTATCGCCTTTTATATTCACATTGCTGATAATTTTATTATCAATTTCCTTAATTGTTGGTGGTGGTGGCTCATCAATTTCTTCTTTCTTAGCCGCTACAATTTCTAAAAACCTGACAGTAGGCCTTAATACCGGTTCGACAGGTGGTGGTGGCGGTGGCGGTGGCTCATCGGGTTTAAGATCGGGAGGAGCCTGTAAAATGACAACCGTTGTATCAAACATAGGCACTTCTTTCTCATCAAATAAGCCCAAATTTTTGGCTATTGCAGGCGTAAACATGCTAAAAACAAATACACCAACTGCAATACTTAATGCCTTTAAAAGGTGTTTCTCATATATTTGCCTTAGTACAAAAGCGCCATATTTTTTATTTCGTTTGTCAAAGACAATGTCATCCATTGACAGACTTCGAAAAGTTTCTTTATTTTCCATAACAATTTATTTAATGGTTAATACAATCTATTTATCAAAAGTAAATGCCTGTTGTGTTAATTATTTTCCGGCACTACGGTTCCCTTACCCCCGTTTTTAATAGCTTCAATTTCCGGTGGCTGTACATCCTGCATGGAATACCTTTTCACACCGGTTATATCCATTTCATCCAATGCATCCACCATGTTTTTGTAACGCGCCTCATTGGTTGATTTTATCAGACATATCAAGGTATCCTTACTTCCATAACTTTTTAGTAACTTTTTCTGTTTCCAATAAATTATATCCCTGATGCCCTTTTCATTAGCAAATATGGTTTGCTTCAATTCTTCTGCTGTACTACCCTCATACCACCAAACTGTATTGTCCTTATCAAGAATAATATTGAGCAATGTATTTTCATCCACCTTTATTGGTTTTTCATCGGGCCGGGGTTTCTGCGGCATACGCAGTTCCATGGCATTGGGTTTATTCAATGTAGTGGTCAGCATAAAAAATGTGATCAACAAAAAAGCCAAATCCACCATAGGTGTAAGATCCACCTTGGTTGACATTTTCTTCGACCGGGTTTTCCCGTGTTTTTTCTTACTCCCGCCTTCCGCGGTATTTAATTCTGCCATTTTGGATAATTATCTTTTATTGTTCTTCTGTACTTTCAACTCTCTGTGAGCTTCCGGATAGGGTGGTTATAAGATTGAATTTATGAACATCTGCCCTCTCAGTTAACGCATATATTACCTGTTTTATTGCCTTAATATTGCAATCCTTATCGCCTTTAACCGCCACTTTCATTTTCTGATCTATATACCTTGATTGGAATACCCAATCAGCCAATTGACAATCAGCTGAATCCTTTGGTATCCCTTTTTGTTTGTAAGCTTTATATTGTTCCGGGTTCAGGGCAAGCACCTGGGGCATCTCTGCCAGTGAGAATCCAAACATATCCAAACCCTTAAAGGCAGTCTTTTGATCATTGCTCAGAGAAATTTTATGTTCACTTAATATCCTCTCCAATAAAGCTTCCCTGTCATCAGGATTCGACAGGCTAAAGAACGCTTCTCCATCCTTAGATACACTAATGGTCATAACGCGGTCTAATTTTATCTGGGAACGGGAATTAGGCAAATCAATCGGCACTACTTCGACAGGCCGAAACTTGGAGGTCAGCATAAAAAAGGTAAGCAACAGGAATGACACATCACACATGGCGGTCATATCTATTGAAGTACTCTTTCTTGGTAATTTAACTTTTGGCATGATTTGATGGAGGAAATACCTCTACTTAAATTATTGGTTCTTAGATGCAAATGTCTGTGAAATACTGAAACCTATCTCGTCAATACCATAGGTCAGCTTATCTATCATACCTGTGAAGACATTATAAAAAATGATGGCCAATGCTGACGTTCCGATACCTATCGCAGTGTTGATCAAGGCTTCGGAGATACCTGAAGACAATGCACCGGGATCGGGAGTACCTGAAGCTGCAAGTGCCGCAAACGCCCTAATCATACCCAATACAGTACCGAATAGCCCTAAAAGCGTAGCTACAGAAGCAATGGTTGCTAGTATAGAAAGGTTTTTCTCTAACATTGGTAATTCAAGGGATACAGCTTCTTCCATTTCTTTCTGTATTGCCAAAACCTTCTGGTCTTTTGCCAATTCAGTATTTTTTTCCATTTCAGAATACCTTTGCAGGCCAGCTCTTACCACATTGGCAACAGAACCTTTTTGCTTATCACAGTCTGCAACTGCAGCAGATACATTGCCATTGGTTAGGTTTGATTTAATATTCTGAAGGAAAGATTCAAGAGAACCCTTTCCTTTGGCAGAAAAAATGGTGAAGAAACGCTCTAGGATAACAGTAAATACTGTAAGGAAAAGAGTCATCAATACTGGAACGACAACTCCACCTTCGTATATTGTACCGAAATAATTACCGGCTTTTGGACTATGATCTGCGTTAAAATTGTTAGGATCCCCAAAAATAAATTTGAAAACTAAAACTGATACCACAAATGCAACTGGTATTGTAAGGATTCCCACCCAATTGGTTGATTTTTTGGTTTGTGCCGTGTTCGTTGGCTTAACTTGTGCTTGACTCATTTGATTAAAAATTAATTATAAAATATTTTTTTGCTGCAAAGTAAACTGTTTTTATTAAATATACCCAAATAAAAAAAGCTTTAACTGTATTATATTATTGTAAAGTATCATCAACTTTCTGGAAACATTAAATTAACATTGGGCTTATTATAGGCATAATCGATTTTTTGAGTTGCTGATTTTACGACTAAACGCCAAAATAATCGATATATTGTGGATATGATGTATAACTTACCATACAACGTCAATTCCTCATAAATACAATTAAAATCAAGTACTCGTTTATAAAGTATGCATAACTATCACTAAATTTTTCACTTGGATGTATGGTAATATTAAATAATTGTATTTTTTTTGTATAAATACTAACTCTATGGTAAATATTAGTTAGGCCAATACCCTCATCCTTAAAGATGGGGGTTTGGTTCTTAGAGGCATTTTTCAATTATTAAATTTCTAATAAATAATTCATTTTATCCTGTATGTTTGCATATT
>JBBQIF010000004.1:0-18901 GCA_038324665.1 Bacteroidia bacterium | reverse complement strand
CTATTGGGGAGGCTTCAACAACAATAAGTCAAGTCCTATCGGACTTGCTTTTGTTTTTTGCATCTGTCTTGCTCAAATTGCATTTGGCAAGACTGCTGCAAAAAACAAAACCCCAACTGGCGTTGGGGCTTATTTTTGTTGGCGGAGAGTGAGAGATTCGAACTCTCGATACCTTGCGATATACACGCTTTCCAAGCGTGCTCCTTAAGCCACTCGGACAACTCTCCGTTTTTTTTAGTAGGTGCAAAGATATTTAATTATGACCTAATTTAAAATTTTTGTGAATATTTAGATAAGAACCCTTAAACATGAACATATTGCCATCTTGCTTTGTTTCCCCGCATTAACAGCCACAATAATTGTATATTTGCAAACAGGATGGAGACACATCAAGGCGTACAAATCAATAAATTTATCAGTTCAACAGGCTTTTGTTCTAGAAGGGAGGCCGATTTGCTCGTGGAGCAGGGCCGCGTAACCATTAACGGGAAATTGGCCAAACCTATTAGCAGGGTGACTGATATGGACAAGGTGGCTGTGGATGATGAGGTGGTTAAAAGCAATAAAAATGAATTTCTTTATATTGCGTTTAATAAACCTAAGGGCATCACTTCTACTACAGATGAGAAAGATAGAACGAGCATAACATCCTTTATCAACCATAATAAAAGAATATTCCCTATTGGTAGGCTAGACAAGGATTCAGAAGGCTTAATACTCTTGACAGATGATGGAGATATTGTCAATAAAATACTCAGAGCGGGTAATGAACATGAAAAGGAGTATATCGTTTCTGTCGAGAAACCGGTGACTCCTGAATTTATTAAAAAAATGGCAGCAGGGGTTTCTATTTTGGATACCGTTACAAAACCTTGCATTGTTAAATCATTAGGCAATAAAAAATTCAAGATTATATTAACCCAAGGACTCAACAGGCAAATTCGCAGGATGAGTGAAGCGTTGGGATATAAAGTGAGTGAATTGAGAAGAGTGCGCGTTATGCATATTCATTTAGACGAACTTCCTTTGGGTAAATGGCGCAAACTTAAGCCTGCGGAAATAGAAAGAATGAATGAATTTGTAAAAACTTCTTCAAAAACTGAAAGAGAACCTAATGCTTATCAACCTGAAGGAAAATTTGCAAAAAAACGCCGGCCGGATGATCGTTTTAAGCATGCGCCAAAATTCAATAGAGAAGATAAAGGATCCGCAAGGAAGGAATCAAAATTTATACGTCCTTTTAAAGCAGGAGATAAAGTTTTGGAAAAATCCGACCTTACTTTTTCTAAAAAGGCGCCATTGAAATTCCCTTCCGGAATTGAAAATGAGAAAAACCGATTCACACGTGCGCAGGCTAAGTCAAAGTATGCAGCAGGTGCTGGAAAAGCTGAAGAAGTAAGGTCTGCAAAATCTCAGCCCAAGGCAAAAGCCAAAGGCAAATTTGTGACGCCTGAACCGAAGGATAAACTGACCTTAAAGAAGGAAAAAAATACAAGGTCAAAAGAGAATATGGCCACCAGGGCTAAGCATAGTTCTCGCAAGAATTTTAATTCCAAACCTAATAAAAAGAAATAAGGACGCTAATTTGTGAAAAATTGAAATTATTCAATTGGTATCTTAACCGTAAAAGGAACAATTTTATGTCCTTTATTGGGCATAAAAACAGGGACTGAAAACCATAACCACCTAAGTCACCTCAGTGCACCTTAGTTTTTTAAAGCTTGTTTTAAAATGTTATTGTTAAGCGTGTTGCCGATTTATTATTCCGCTTTGCTCCATGAGAAAAGTTCAGCAATAACTTTGCGCTCTTATGTGGTTCAAAAATGTACCTTGAGAATTTGGTTATAATTCATGTTTATTCACTGTTTTTCATTGTTAGATCAAACTAGTCAAGGCTTCTTTCAACCTCGGGTATTGAAAACTAAATCCCGCATTGATCAATCTTTCAGGATATACCCAACGGCTTTTTAAGATAAGTTCTGTTTCTGTTCGGATAAGCATAGCGCCAATTTTCAATAGCCAGGCAGGAGAGGGGAGGCCGAGTTTTACCTGCATACTTTCTCTGAGAGTCTTCATCAAATTTTCATTGCTAACAACATAAGGCGTTGAGCAATTGATGACCCCATTTAGTTGTTCATTTTCAGCAATGAATAAAATAATGGATTTTAAATCCTCGATATGCAACCAACTGAACATTTGTTGCCCATTGCCTTGCTTGCCTCCTAAACCAAATTTAACCAGGTTTTTAAGTGGTTTTAAAGCGCCCCCATCTGTTCCCAATACAATGGCCATACGAAGTGCTACCTGTCTTGTGTGAGTAAGGTTAAATGAAAAGAAAGTTTGCTCCCATTTTTTAGCTACTTCCACTGAGAATCCGCTTCCAATAACACCCTGTGTTTCTGTCATTGGCTGGTCTTGTTCATGCCTGTAGATTGTGCCAGTACTTGAATTTAGCCATAATACAGGGGGATGTTGGCATTTTAAAATAGCGTCCCCCAATATTTGGGTCGTTTGTACCCTTGACCTGATTATTTCTGCTTTGTTCTTTTCAGTATAACGACAGTCAACGGATTTGCCGGCTAGGTTGATGAGTATTTCTGCGTTTTCTAGTGCATTTTGGATTCCTTCTAAGTCGTTCCAATTGATATGTTTTTTTTGCCTTGAAATAATTTCTACTTCATATCCTGCTTTGCTAAAGCTTTTGTTAAGATATTGACCGATAAATCCGGAACCACCTGCTATTACTATTTTTTTCATAGTTTGAAATTTGCTTTATGAAACCACTTGGTTATTATGTGCTAAACGACTTTCTTTTGATTTCCTTTTACCTCTGAACAACAAATATAGGTTAAGGAAAAGCATAATGCCAAGATAAATAGAGAATCCCCCGATTTTAGAACTTAGTGATTCTATCATGATCTGCCAGGTAGAAAGGTATTGACTGAAACGGAGGATAAGCAAGGCGTAGCCAATGTTCAGGAGGTAGAAACCTACTTCAAATAGTTTGTTGGTGGCAAAGGCTATCTCCTCCCTGCCGTTGAAAATGTCGAGCATAAATACTTTGCCACTTCTGAATAAATTTCTCGCCACAATAAGGGTTAGGATGATAGCGATAGGTAGGTAAATGAGGTAAGCTGCGATGATGATTTTTTGATTGTCCATAATGATTTTTTTTTAAGTTAATTGGTTATTGTTTTTATTGCGTTGTTTTTCAAAATATAAACTGATGAGATAGGTCACCAGCATATTGTTAAAATGCATAATACCCAGAAAGAGGATGATCTGCCCCAGCTTTACGCTGATTGTTTCAATGAGTAGGGTAGGGTGGTCTATAGTTGGCCAGAATCCTAAAGTAACAGCGGCATAGCCAAGGTTTACAAGATAATATCCGATAAGCAATAAAGAATTAATTGCTTTAACTGTATCCGTATGGTCGTTAATGATCTTGAGTAAATAAACCTCACCGTTCCTATAACATACCTTGCCTACATGTATGGTGATGTAAAATGTGATGGGCAAATACACCAAATAACCGATGATATTATAGTTGATCATTTTTAGTATCTTTAATATTCTGTACTTTCAGTATTTAATGAAACATAGTTAACAAATTTTTTTTACTTCAGCAATTTCACTAAGGTTTTGTAGAACCAGTTCTCATCCGATTTGATGAATTTGTCAACTATCGCATTAGCTTTTCCCGTAAATTTACTCAAGCCCTCTATCGTTTCGTTAAATGCTGCTATCTCTTCCTTGTTTTTTCCGGTAATAGTCTCCTTTTTCAGTTCATTTACCACTTGTAAAATGGGTTCAATCTCGCGTTTTCTTCTTTCGTAAGTTATTTTACGTGCGGTTTCCCACATGTCTTTGCCGGCTAAGAAATATTCTTTACGGTCACCTGGTTTATTCATTTTTGTTACGAGACCCCAATCCATTAGTGCTCTCAAATTCATATTGGCATTTCCCCTGCTGATATGCAATTGTTCCATTATTTCTTCAGCAGATAATTCATTAGCTGATACAAGCAGCAAGGCGTGAATCTGGGACATGGTCCTATTAATTCCCCATTGGGATCCGAGGGTTCCCCATGATTGAATAAACTTGTATTTTGCGTCTTCTAAATTCACAGTACAAAACTAATGTTTATTTTTAAACTTTCAATAACTTGTGAAAGTTAATTTGTATAAAAAAATACAGGTAGTTGATTTACAGCGACATGGATTATGTTTAATTAATCTTTGGAGGTATTCGTTTGTCCCCTTATTTGCCAAAAGCACAAATAAACCGCCAAATAAAATAGGAAGCATTAAATAGCCCTGGGTTACAACCCGGGGCTATTTGTGTTCAACCCCTTCAGACACGGGAGGAATTTATGCAGGGAAATTGCACAATACCTTGATTACTTAATAAATTTAAAAGTCCTGCCTGTAAATTGTGCATTAGCCCCCAATTCTTCTTCAATACGCAATAACTGATTGTATTTGGCCATCCTGTCTGAACGGGAAGCTGATCCTGTTTTAATTTGGCCACTGTTCATCGCTACTGCAATATCCGCAATGGTGCTATCCTCAGTTTCACCACTTCTGTGACTGATAATATTGGTGTAACTGTTACGTGTAGCTAAGTTAATTGCATTGATGGTTTCTGTTAAAGTACCAATTTGGTTTACCTTTACCAGAATGCTATTAGCTACGCCATCGGTGATGCCTTGTTGCAATCGGGTAACATTGGTTACAAATAAATCATCGCCTACTAATTGTACTTTATCACCAATGGCTTGGGTTAGTTTTTTCCAACTTGCCCAATCATCTTCCGCACAACCATCTTCTATTGAAATGATAGGATATTTATTCACCCATGTTTTCCAATAATCCACCATCTCATCACCGGTCAATTCTCTCTTATCAGATTTTTTGAAAACATACAATCCTTTCTTTGCATCCCATAATTCACTTACCGCAGCATCCATAGCGATATACACATCTTCGCCCGGTTTGAAGCCCGCTTTCTCAATAGCTGTTAACACAGTTTCAATTGCTTCTTCATTTGATTGAATATTTGGTGCAAAACCACCTTCATCACCCACATTGGTGCTATAACCTTTGCTTTTTAAAACTGATTTTAGTGCATGGAAAATCTGCACACCCATACGCAAGGATTCACTAAAGGTATCTGCTTTTACTGGCATCACCATAAATTCCTGAAAATCGATGGCATTGTCCGCATGTGCGCCACCATTTAGAATATTCATCATTGGCAAAGGCAAAGTATTGGCGTTCACGCCTCCTAAATATCGGTATAAACTCTGTCCACTTTCTTGGGCCGCAGCTTTTGAACAGGCTAGTGAAACAGCCAAAATTGCATTCGCACCAAGATTTGATTTATTAGGGGTTCCGTCCAAATCAATCATTAATTGATCGATCATGTTTTGTTCAAAAATATCGCAGCCCAATAATTCTGGTAATATTATGTCATTGACATTCGCTACAGCTTTCATCACACCTTTGCCATCGTAAATATCTTTGTCATTGTCTCTGAGTTCTGCCGCTTCGTGAATACCTGTACTCGCACCACTTGGCACTGCTGCGCGTCCCATGAAACCGTTCTCCGTTATTACATCTACTTCTACTGTTGGGTTACCCCTTGAATCGAGGATTTGTCGTGCTTTTACGTCTGCTATGAACATTTTGTTATTAGTTATTAAGTTATTAGTTATTAAGTTATTTGTTATTAGTTGTTGGCTATTTGGTTATTGAGGTCTGGCTCACTAGGTATTTTATAAACCCGTTTAAGATTTTTAGGCATTCATTTATTTTCGCTTTTAAATCATTTAATTCTAATTCGACTATATAGCCTTCCTCAAAAGCAATTTGTATATGATCCAATAATTCATGAAGAGAACCTCTTGAATGTCGGCAAAATTGAGCATTTTCTTTATAGTGAAACCTTCCATATCCTTCGGCAATATTATTAGTTACTGAGCGTGAACATCTTAATAACTGATCTGTCAACCTATATTGTTCTTTATCGGGAAATTTTTTTACGATTAATGAAATAGCTTGTCTGATGTTTTTGCCTTGCTTAAAACATTCAAGATCTTCAAAACTATTTATTTCATTCTTCACGTTTATTTACTTTTTACTCTATAATCTCCCTAATAACTTATTAACCCAATAACTATTAACTTATCCTTTGATCATATTAAAGAATTCATCAAATAAATAACGTGAATCGTGTGGGCCGGGAGAGGATTCAGGGTGGTATTGAACACTAAAGGCTTTTTTCCCTTTTACGCGAATGCCTTCTAACGTACCATCGTTAAGGTTGATATGGGTTATTTCGATATGAGGGTTAGGGTCATTTTTTAATGCAAAACCATGGTTTTGTGTTGTAATCTCACAATGTCCTGTTAAAAGGTTTTTTACAGGATGGTTAAGTCCTCTGTGACCATTGTGCATTTTGAATGTCTCCATGCCAAAAGCCCTGCCAATTAATTGGTTGCCCAAACAAATACCAAATAAAGGAATATCTATGTTAAGTAATTCTTTAACTGTTTCTAACGCATAGGGCATGGCAGAAGGGTCGCCGGGTCCATTGGAAATCAAAATACCGTCTGGCTTCCAGTCCATAATCTGTTTGGCACTTGCCTTGGCATTGAACACTCCGCACAAAGAATTCCGGTCGTTCAGGCATTTCAACATGGTTTTTTTCACCCCAAAGTCGAGCACCGCAATTTTATGAGCGCTGATATCTGAGCCTGTCGTATAAAATTCTTTGGTAGTTACTTTTGAGGAAAGTTCTAGCCCATCCATATCAGGAGTTGCTGCTAGCAAAGTTCTCAGGTGGTCTAAATCGGTATATTCACTGCTGATTATCCCATTCATTGCGCCCTTGTCCCTAACATGACGCACCAGTTTTCTGGTATCTATATTTTGGATGCCAACTACCTGGTTGTTGATGAAGTAATCGTCAATGGAAGTGGTAGCCATCTTGCGCGACTGATGATGTGCGAATGTGCTGCACACAAGACCAGAAATCTTGATATTGTCAGATTCTACCTCAGTGAGGTTGGTGCCATAATTGCCAATATGCACATTGGTTTGAACCAATATCTGTCCGTAATAAGAGGGGTCTGTAAAAACTTCCTGATAACCGGTCATTCCTGTATTGAAACAAATTTCGCCGGTGGTGGTGCCAATTTTTCCTATTGCCTTACCAATAAAATGCGTGCCGTCTTTTAAAAGCAGAACCGCTTGTGTTGTACTCATTAAAGTGCAAAAGTAAGCTAGTTGCCGCAATTGACAAAGCACAACTTAATAACAATAGAAAATCATTTTCAGGGTTGATTTTATATTCAAATAAGATGCAGTTTTGGAGTAGTTCAATAGAAAAAAGGAAAGGAATGACGAAATGATGCCACCCCTAACCCTTTTTAGTTCTAGTTTATTTTTTTAGATGAACATTATTCCATCTTGGTGATTTTGGTGTTATAGACAATATTGTCATTATTGGTGATTTGTAAAAAATAGATGCCAGTTGTTAAAGCATCAGTTCCTTCTAGCTTAAAGTGAGTTGTGTATTCCTTATCCGAAATATTGTCTTTTTTATAGACGCTCTGCCCATATTGATTGAATATTTGTATCGTAATATTCATTTTGGGGGAATTTCGTACTATTATGTCAACCCCTAGCATATTGTTAAAAGGGTTAGGGTACACATTATAAACCGCATTTAGCCTACAGTCAACATCAATAGGTGCAACACTTTTTTTATCTCCGGCATAATTCGAAGTATAGAAACGGTATAATGTGTTGTCTTCACCTTTAATTTTATCAACGGACATTGCGTATTCCATAAGTTCATTCGCGGCAGTATTAAGGTTGGCATCTATGTTGCCGGCAAGCAACCATGATTTGCCATTGTCAATAGAGTATTCAATACCGAATGAATAATTTTCATCAGATGGAATAAGGCTCCATTTAAATTCCAGTATATTATCTTTTAAACAGTCGGTTTCTATTGCCACTTGGTGTAATGGGAGTGGTGTCAGGATAATGGTACTATCTCTGCTGAAGCAACCAGTTACGGGATCGGTAACTTTCAACAAAAAGAAATTTGAATTTAACTGGCTTTTTGTTGCCGTAGGGTTGGCTAATGAAGAATCATTTAATGCTACTTTTGGAGTCCATGCATACTTTATACTTGAGCATGTAGTACAAGCTCCTGCCGGGGAGCCGCCGATTACAAATGTAGCCGGAGGCGAAGAGATATCGGGACCGGCATTGCTCACCGGAACTTCATGGAAATTTAATATGCCGGTATCTGGGTCAGAACATCTACCGGATATCGATGTAATATATAAGGTAACAGGTACGCCATAATCTGAAATTACCGGGGTATAGGTGACAGTTGGGTTTGAAGCAGAAATAGCACCATAACCATCAGTAGTTGCAATTATGTCATCCATAATAGAGGATGAAGTTACGTTAATATTGGCCGGTGTTAAGCCACATACTTGGTTATTTGGAATATTAAGTGTGGATGTATAGCCTGGAATTATTTTGATGGTATCTTTGGTATTGACACCACATCTATCGGTATAAGCTATTGAATATTTAAATACTGTTGGCACATAAAGCCTCGTAAAATTTTTAATATTTTGTGTCGGGCCAAAAATAAGGGTTTTATTGACGTGACTAGTATCATTGCTTACTGCGGAGAAATCGGCAAATGCTGGGAAGTTAGCTTTTTGGGAATTAGAATAGCTTCGCACTTTCGTGCCATTTATCCATAGTTCGACTTTCCTATTGCTCAAAGTTCTGAAATCAACTGTTATAGTTCCTGTATAAGTGCCGATAGTAGTAGATGAGCCTCCGTTATAATATGATTTCACCACCCCGCCATTATAATAAATGTAGTGTGACATGTCTTGAGCGTTATTGGTACTGTTGTCATTGATGCCTACATAAAATTTCTTTGTGGCCACATAGTCTATGACGAACCTCACTGTTCCTGTTGCCAGAATAGAATCCTGTCCTATCGCACCATCATCGGTGCCATTTATCCAACCAACAGTACCTATCTGGCTTTTGCGCAGAACAATTTTTGATGAAGGTGTTTTCCAATAGGATTCCTCATAAAAATTATCGCAGGGTTGCAGGATCAATAATCCTTTAGTTAAAGTCATTGAATTTCCATTCTGGTCTTTTACTGAAGTTACAGTGGTGGTTCCAAAATCAAGCGTATCGCTATAACAATCGCAATAATTACGCGGCAATTTAGGAATATTATCATGTGGGTCGGCGTTTAGTTTTTTAATGAATATTGAGTCGCGGACATTTACTGATGAACAGAAATTTGAAAAGGAAGCTTCGGCATATACCCAGCCTGAATCCGGCATGTTAATTTTGGCACTATCCAGTGTTTGGGACCCGAAAATGAAAGAGGCAGGCGTCCAATTGACATTTGATCTGAATACCGGACAAACATTGGTGTTGGGCTTTAAGTAAAGTGTTGTTGAATTCGTGCAATACAAATTAAGTTTATCACCATCAATAATATCGTTCACCATGATTTTGGTAATCACAGGTTTGGTGGTATCTCCACAAAGTACATCAAAAAAGGCATAAGCGTAGTGACCTAATTTAATACAGTCACGGGTGAATAACCTTACCTCTACTGTGTCACCAACAAAACAAGCAAAGTTTAATTCTTCTTTAGCCCATCCTACAGTTTTACGAACAGTAGCTGTATCTTTAAAATTTCCTACATTCCATACATAAGGGACATCCTGATTGCCACAAAAGAAACTACCTTTCAAACAATCTAGTTTTTTACCATTAACATAAATTTCGTATCCAAAGCCTGGTGCTTCAATAGTTGCAAGACCCCAGTAATTGTGAGCTATCTCTGAAACACCACGACAGAAAATAGTTAATTTATCAGATAAACTATCGATAATATAAGTGCGGTAAACGGTGTCTGCTGTTGCCTTTAGCCCTTTGTTACCAACCCTTGTTAAATAATTGCCACATAATGCATTAGGTTTTGAGATGGTACCCAGCCACTGATCTGTACTGCCATAACCAACAACAACAGTGCTGAGACCCGGCTTGTAGTGTATCCTGCTGCCAGGCGTAATATAGTTACTATCTGTAGCAGTAATCCAGGGGCTCATTACACCATTGTCAAAGCCCATATTTGAGGCACATTGGGCATAAGTTTTTGTTGGATTTGTTATAGCCAGAAATATCATGACCATAACGGTTTGAACGTGAATTCTCATAATAAAAATTATTAAAATGGAATTCTACTAAATAGGAAATGTGCGAGACCAGATGACATGCTGACCATTGATGGTGCCAGAAATTCTGATTACTATAATTGATTGTTCATTTGTCCTGTTTTCCGTGGCAAATTTTGTTTTATAATTTGCAAGTGGGGGAAGTACGTCAAGTCCAAAACCAATAAACTGAGGCCCGAAAATACTTTCAATATTATGGATTACAGGTGCATTATTTAATGTTTGCTCTATGCTTTGTGTATTGAGAAAATAACCTTTTACATAAGTTTCTACAAAAAAGGGCGTAATCGCATTAACCTGGTTATTTATTATTTCAAACTTAATTGAACTATCGGGTGTGTGCGTGAAGGAAACTGTGAATGCCTCCTTGCCTAGTACCAAAGTCGTATCATCATGGTTATCGATTTGCGCTTTGGAAGTAAAAACAAATGAACAAATAAGGACAATCATCAATGTTGCCTTTTTGGTTAGGAAGTTTGCAATTTGTTCTTTGCAAATGCTGTTCTTTAAGTAAGTTTTGTGTTTCATAGTTTTAGTTAGTTAGTAGTGTTTAGTTATAGGTGATCTCAATTAGTTTTACATGATTAGTCTTTAAGTTTTTTAGCCTAATAAGTATATAAACTTATCTTTTTCAACAACTTATACTCAAGTATACAACGGAATTTTAAAAAAAAGAAATTAGTTTCGATTATTTTATAAAATTCAGGTTTTCAGTCAGTTAAAATTTAGCATTTTTGTCAAATCGGTCAAAAAAGGATTTATTTAATCCGGCAGGAGTAGAATTTTGATTTTTGGAAGTGCAATTTTTTTACAAATTCAAATTTGAAAAAAAAAGAATAAACGTCTCTTAAAGAATCGGGCTAAAATGAGCCGTATCAACGGATTTTAAGCAAGCAGTAATCAGTGGCCGATTCGTTTTAAACCACTTTTAGCTTTTAGCTCAATACTATTTTGGTATTCCTCGTTTTTGGGAAAATTATTTTTAGCCTTTTCGAAATAATATTTAGCCTGTTGTTTGTTTTTTAACAATTCGTAAATGGTGCCCATTTGTAATGCTGAATAAGCTGAATAGTAATACGTTTCATTTTTGCCCGTGTTGATCACCTTATCAAATAGAACTAATGCACTTGCATATTCCTTTGTTTCCTGAAAAATACGGGCTTTTCGGTAGTTAAGTTCGAGTTTGAATTTAATATGGGTTAATTTTATTTCTTCTATTGTATTTAAAATATCAAGAGACAATGCATAATAGTGGCCATCAAATAACAACCTTGCCTCAAGCAATTCTTTTGTCCATCTTAGAGCTTCCTTTGCCTCTTTTGCGGCTTGTTTATCTTCCTCCTGGTATTCTTTCCCGTTTTTTAAGCAAAGCGAATAATAGGTAGCTGAGGCATCCAAATCACCTCTGATGATATTGAACCACGCGAGGTAACGGTAGGCTGATTTTATATAATTTTCACCTTTGAATTTTACAGTAAACAGCTTAAAATACATTGCTGCATCTGTGTGTAATGCCCTTAGTTTTGCGACACCCAGCATATAATCTAGATAATAGAAAGGGAGTGTGTTATTATGGTTTGGTTTTTGGCTCAGTATCTGTATTTGTTCTTCATTTTTACCTGCATATCCCGCAATGGTGGCGCGCATATAATTCAGTAGCGGGTTATTCTTAAAATCCGTTGTATATTTATCAATAGTTTGCCAAGCCTCGTTGGTCTTTTTTTGAAAGTGATGTTGAAGTAAGGCATAAATAAAGGCTGTTTCAACCTTAAGCCATTTGTGCTCATTTTCGTTAAGCGGGCTATTGAGGTAGGTTTCTATTTTTAGCATACCATCCTCCAAATTACCTTCAAACCCCAATATATTACCTAGCCACGCATAATTTTTAGGGATGGCACTGAACAAAGCTTTAATAAGCCCGATATTCTTGTTATCCGGCAGAAAAGTAGGGAACAATATTTCATTGTCCTTTAAGAGTAAATTGGCCGTCTTAATATCGCTGCCTGCGGAAAAATTATCGTTCATCTTTAATTTTACAGAAGCGCGGTGCAAATACATATCAGAAAGAATAAAACGATACCATGCGTCATCTGTTGGTGAATTCTCAACACTTTTGATATAATTCTTCCATTCTTGTTGGCTCGCTTTGTACTCTTTTTCGTTTTCTGAAATGAACAAAGTAATATAAAGACAATATTCCCCAAGCCAGCTAACGGCTATATTTTCGGGGGATTTAATTTTCTCTTCTGAAAGAATTGCTTTGGCCTCACTAATTCTTAACTCGTAAATCAAAGATTGGGCCTTCAGGCATTGCTCATTCATTCTGAAAAATGCTTTGCTATGTAAGGAAGTTAAGTGCATAAAAAAAAGAACACCAAAAATGATGTTCTTTTTTAATATTCCTTTAAAAAGCATAGGCTGCTTTTATTTGCCTGCTTTTAGTGTCCTTACCCGGCGCTTAGGTTTTTCTTCTTCTACTATCACCTCACTTACAATTCCTGTTACTGCATTATCAACTAAAATTCTGCCGCAATGCTCACAGTCGATAATCTTGAAATGCTGTTTAATATCACTCTGTCTTTGAGGCGGTATTTTGGAAAAACAACCACCACAACTACCACGCATAATTGGAGCCACAGCAATGCCGTTTTTAACATTTTTACGAATTCTATTGTAGGCTTTTAACAATCTTTCTGCAACTAGTTTTTCAATGCCAACTCTATCTTTACCTAGGTCTTTTTCTTCAGACTCTGTATCACTTACGATTGTTTTAAGTTCTTTTTTCTTGAAATCAAGGTCTTTTTTACGAGCAGATATATCTTCTTTTACTTTATCCAGACCTTCTTTTTTTGCATCAATATGAGCATGGGTCTCTTTTATTCTTTTTTCCGCCGCTAAAATTTCAAGACCCGCAATTTCCAATTCTTTGTTTAGGGCTTCAAATTCCCTATTATTTTTAACAGAATTAAGCTGGGTTTTGTATTTCTTCTGGAGCTCTTCAAATTGCTTTATTTTTGCCTTATATCCGGCAATTTCTGCATCATATCCTTTTATTTCGGACATCATATTTTCCAGCCTCGTCTCTAAACCTGTGATTTCATCTTCTAAATCATCTACTTCTATTGGTAATTCACCTTTTAGGAGGTTTAACTGGTCAATTTTAGAATCGATTTCTTGTAATTCCCAAAGGGCTTTCAGTTTTTTTTCTATTGATATATCTACCATGGTTTATTTAAAATATTGAATTGGATTAGTATTTTCTTTGCAAAAAATGACCGCAAAATTAGGGTATTTTTCTTTAATTTCAGCGTAAAATATCTCCAAAGTATAAATTTCTGATTCATAATGACCTATGTCACAAAGTAAATATTGACCTTCCACATCAAAAAATTCGTGGTATTTAATGTCTGATGTAATATAAGCGTCTGCTTTTAAGCCTTTTATGGCTCCTATTAAAAAGCTACCTGAACCACCACATACGGCCACTTTTTGAATTTTTTTATTAAATTCAGTGTGTTTAATGACCTCTAGATTCATATTATCCTTTAGAAAGCTAAGGAATTTCACGGTATCCATGGCCTCAGGCAACATTCCATATATACCAGCTCCTACTTCCTGGTTAAAGTTGGAAATGGGTATGATATCATAAGCCACCTCCTCATACGGGTGCATTTTTTTTACGGCCTCTAATACTTTATCTATTTGATAATTGGCCACCAAAACTTCTACATTTATTTCATTTCCTTCTTCCCTTTTACCGATTTCACCTTTAAAAGGATTAGAGGCAATTCCCGGTTTAAAGCTACCTTTGCCTTCTACTGAAAAACTACACTCAGAATAACTGCCTATGTTACCTGCACCGTTTTCGAACATACAATTTCTAATCTCCTCTGCATTTTTTTCAGGGCAATAAATTCCCAGTTTGCTCAAGGTTTGCGGTTTAGGTTGAATAATCTTTAGGTCATTTAGGCCCAGCTTTTCCGCAATCTTGGTGTTCACTCCTTTATGGCGCACATTATCCAGATTGGTATGGGCGGCATAAATGCTGATATTGTTTTGTATTGCTTTTATGAGGGTGCGTTCCACATAATTCTTGCCGTTTAGTTTTTTAAGCCCTCTGAAAACAATGGGATGATGCGAGATAATTAAATTACATTTATTTTTAATGGCCTCATCTACTATATTTTCGGTGGTATCAAGACTGAGCAAGATGCCTGAAACTTCCATCTCGGGTGAGCCAGTTATGAGTCCGGCATTATCATAATCTTCCTGAAAACTGAGTGGTGCAATTTTCTCAATAAGGGCAACAAAATCTTTTACTTTCATGGATTAAAAAAAGCAAAATTAGGTGATTGTGACGATTCCTATTCTTATACTGATATTTATGAACCAAAAAAAATTACTTTTGCAACTATTGAAAGCACTTTCCAAATATTTACTGTTACCCTTTAGCTGGCTTTATGGAACAATTTCTTCTGTAAGAAACAATTTATATGACCGCGGTGTTTTTAAAACTTACGAATCTCATCTTAAAACAATCGTCATAGGCAATCTTCAGGTTGGCGGTTCGGGTAAAACTCCACACACTGCTTTTCTTTATAATTTATTCAAGGAGCAATTTAAAATAGGGGTTCTTTCCAGGGGTTATGGCAGAAAAACCAAGGGATTGATAGCTGCAGATGATACTGTATCTGCTGACATAATAGGCGATGAGCCATACTGGTATTACAAGACGCTAAAAGACGCTAAAGTAGTGGTTTCTGAAAACCGAAAAACAGGCCTGCAATACCTAGAGAAGCAAAATGTAAACCTTGTGCTACTAGATGATGCCTACCAGCACAGGGCTGTTACTTGCAATGTCAATATTCTCCTTACAGATTATCAATTGCCCTATTATCAGGATTTTGTGCTGCCTTATGGACGTCTAAGGGAATGGAAAACAGGTGACAAGCGTGCCCACTTCATCATTGTGACTAAATGCCCTGAGAACATGAATTTAGAGCAAAAAATTGAAATGATTCAGAAAATCAATCCGTATGATCACCAGCATGTCTTCTTTACAGGCATGAAAGTATTGAAACCATTTCCATTTAAAGGACAACAGTCGTTTGAAAATTTGAATAATGGAAAGATAATAGCCATGAGTGGCATAGCCAATCCGAACAATTTTTTATTAAGTTGCAGCCAATTTAATCGTATGATTACCCCGCTATCATTTAATGATCACCATTCTTATGTTAAAAAAGATATAAGACAAATGCTTTCATTGCTGGATGAAAATGATACTGTTCTAATAACTGAAAAGGATGCAACAAAACTAGTGAAACCAGGCTTATTAAAAATGATCCCTGAGGATAAACTTTTTGTTTTACCCGTATTGCCTTATTTCCTGTTCAAGGAAGAAGAGAAGTTTAAAAATTCGGTAAGAATTTACCTGAAATAATTATTTGTTTTTTGCCTTTGCTTTGCTCTTGGCTTTCGCTTTGGCCTTTGCCTTGGGCGCTGTTTTTTTGAATGCTGCTTTTTTGCCTTTGGCCGGAGGGCCTGCACTTTCGATGATTTTCATTATCTCATCAAAAGGCATTGTATTGGCGTCAGCTCCTTTAGGAAACTTATAATTGTCCTTTTTATAAGAAATATACGGTCCCCAGCGACCTTTCAGAATTTCAAGTTCCTTGTCTTCTTTGAATGTTCGCATCAACCTTTCGGCCTCCGCCTTTTGCTTGGCTTTAATTATTTCAATTGATTCCTCAAGGTCTATGGCAAATACATCTTTGTCTTTGGGTATGGAGGCGAATAAGCTGCCAAACTTAATGTATGGACCAAATCTTCCGATAGCTGCCGTTACCTTTTCATCTAGGTAAGTGCCAACAAGTCGGGGTAATTTAAATAATTCTAATGCCTGCTCAAGGGTTATATTTTCTAAAGTTTGACCTTGCCTCAAGCTAGCAAATTTCTTGTTTTCATCGTCTGCATCGCCTATTTGCACCAATGGACCAAAGCGGCCTATCCTACCTATGATTTGTTTACCAGATTCAGGGTCAATGCCAATTGCTTTTTCACTATTGGCTCTTTCTGCTGTGGCCAGGGTTTTGTCAACATCTTTATGGAAAGGGTGGTAAAATTCTTCCAACATTTTCACCCAGCCTTTCAGACCTTGGGCTATCTCATCAAATTCTTTTTCTACAGCAGCGGTAAAGCCGTAATCCATGATGTTTTCAAAATGTTCATTTAAAAAATCTGTAACAAGTAAACCAATATCCGTTGGAAATAGTTTGCTTTTTTCTGCCCCAACATTTTCCGTGGCAGTTTTGATTGTTATCTGATTGTTTTTTAATAAAATAGACTGGAAATTCCGTGGTGTACCTTCCTTATTATCTCTAATTACGTACCCTCTTTTCTGAATAGTGGAAATTGTAGGCGCATAAGTTGAAGGTCGGCCAATACCGAGTTCTTCCATTTTCTTAACAAGACTTGCCTCTGTGTATCTCGGAGCCGGGCGACTGAATTTCTGTTCGGCTAACAATTGCTTAAGGTCAAGCATTTCATTAACGCTTAAAGGGGGCAATAAGCCTGCGTTTTCCTCGTCATCTTCATCATCTTTACCCTCAAGATAAACTTTTAGAAATCCGTCAAACTTTATGATTTCACCCTCAGCCTTTAAATTTTTATCAGGTTTGCTTACATTAATATCAACCACGGTACGCTCTAGCTCGGCATTTGCCATTTGACTTGCTATGGAGCGTTTCCATATCAACTCATATAACCTTACTTCCTGAGCTTCGTCGCCAGCTGTATGGTTTTCAAAATATGTTGGCCTAATGGCTTCGTGAGCTTCCTGTGCGCCAGCAGTTTTGGTTGTGTAGTTCCTCGGCATACTATATTCCTTGCCATAGGAACTATTGATTTCCGCCGCCGCCGCACTAATTGCAGTTTGAGAAAGGTTCACGGAATCTGTTCTCATATAGGTAATATGGCCGGCTTCATATAGTTTTTGTGCCAATAGCATTGTTTTGGCAACGGGATAGCCAAGTTTTCTGCTTGCTTCCTGCTGCAATGTGCTAGTAGTAAATGGCGCTGCAGCTTTCCTCAGCGCAGGTTTTACTTCAATATTATTAATCTTATAGTCACTTCCATTGGAAAGATTAACAAAATCTAAGGCTTCTTTTTCGGTTTTAAATCTTTGGGGAAGTTCTGCTTTGATGATTTTTGTATCACCTTTTTTTGTTAATTCCGCAGTGATTCTGAAATCACTAATCGATTTAAAAACATTAATTTCCCTTTCTCTATCAACAATTAATCTAACAGCTACGGACTGCACCCTGCCGGCAGAGAGAGAAGGCTTTACCTTGCGCCATAAAATGGGAGATAGTTCAAATCCTACCAACCTGTCTAATATTCTTCTGGCTTGTTGTGCATCTACAAGATCTTTATCAATAGTCCTTGGGTTTTTTATTGCATTCTCAATGGCTGATTTTGTTATTTCATGAAAAACAATTCGTTTAGTATTGCTTTCTTTTAAACCTAAAACTTCAAATAAATGCCATGAAATTGCCTCTCCCTCACGGTCCTCATCCGATGCTAACCACACCATATCACTGTCTTTAACCAGTTTTTTTAACTCGCTTACAACCTTAGATTTATCTGAAGGAACAATATAATTAGGGGCAAATCCATTTTTTATATCGATGGCTTCATCGCCTTTGTCAAGGTCGCGGATATGCCCAAAACTAGACCGTACGGTGTAGTCTTTACCTAAAAATTTTTCGATGGTTTTTGCTTTAGCTGGAGATTCTACAATTACAAGATTTTTTGACATAGTTATTTTACAAATCAGTCTGCAAAGATTATCTTTTTACTGATAACTTGGTTATTTGCTTTAATTTTTAAAATATAAATACCCTTTGGGATATTGATGTTGCGAGTCCAAACCATAGTGATAACGCCAATTTGGGAATTATTTTCGCTAATAATGCTAATTTTTTTACCTTCCATATTTTCCAACCAAACTTCAGTTTCTCCAGCCTCATTCTCGTAATTAATATTTAATTTATCTTTAGAAGGGTTTGGGAAAATATTTAAATTGATGAGCTTATCAATCTTTGAAATATCTGAATTATATTGGCTGATATTAATATCATCTATATAAACTGAGTTGGTTGAACCACTTTCTACTTGTATTTTAAACTTTACATTGCTGTCATTCTCATAACCGGCAATATTACAGGTAAGTAATTTCCATTGAGATTTATTCGAAGGCTTGAAGTCAGAGGAATAAACAGAAGGATCATAGGCAAGACTATTGGCGGTTTTTTGGAAAATCATGACCCAATTATTGCCGCAACCTTTAGATATATAAATTCTTAATTTTTCAGTTGAACTTAAAGACTGCCTTACATAAGCTGCCATTAGTGATATTTTGGGATCCTTGCCCATTAATGGACGCAAGTCTATGGATGGCGTAATTAACTCGAAAAGCTGACCCTTGGGAATAGAAGAATTAATAGATGCAATAAGACATTTTGAACCACTGAAACTTGTGGTATTTTCAATACTGAATTTTGTAATACCTTGTTCCGCTATTTCCCAACCACTTCC
>JBBQIF010000003.1:0-22294 GCA_038324665.1 Bacteroidia bacterium | reverse complement strand
GGCATTACGCAATGAAGTTAAGTGAAGGATTTTAGTCACAGATTTTATAAAAGCATGTACTTCAGAATTGCTAATAAATTCAATTCTGCCTAAAAAGTAAGAGCAAGTACTGTTAAATATGTCACTGCTAAATAGTCACAGTGAATGGTCTGTCGATTCGGATATTTACGTATAAATACGTATTAATTTATTTGCAAATTCAGCTCTAATTACGTATATTTGCGAATATATACGTATATTTTATGGACTTGACAATTCACACATTTAAACTTGACTTAGGCATGCAACTCATGACCGAGTTCAGCAAAATAGACCGTTTTGATGCCTCATGGGCTTCAATTGAAAAGCGTGAAGGCGCATCACTAAAACAATTAAAATCGATTGCAACTGTGCGAAGCGTTGGAGCATCCACCCGAATAGAAGGTTCAAAAATTACGGACGAGGAAGTTGCAGTATTAATTGATAAATTTTCTATCTCAAAATTAGAAGAAAGGGATGAGCAAGAAGTCATAGGCTATTTCGAAGCTTTTGATATAATATCTGAAAACTATGAATCTATAAAAATTACAGAAAATCAAATTAAAAATCTCCATAAAATATTAATGCAATATGGCGACAAAGATACTTGGCACAGAGGAAACTATAAGCAAGTTAGTAATGCTGTTGAAGCCAATTTAGTGGATGGAACCAAGCAAATTGTATTTAGAACCACCGCTCCAGGAATTCAAACACAAGATGCCATGAGACAATTATTTGCTTGGTATAACAAAGACAAGCAAACCATTCCTTTGGTGAAAGCTGCATTGTTTGTCTATGAGTTTTTAAGTATTCATCCGTTTCAAGATGGAAATGGCAGATTAAGTAGACTAATGGCCAGTTTGTTGCTACTAAAAAATGGCTATTCATGGATTCAATATGTCAGTTTTGAACACGAAATCGAGAGCAGAAAATCGGAGTATTACAAAGTACTCATGCAAACACAACGCAGGCGACCAGGTGAAAATGTAACGGAATGGCTTATATTTTTTATTAGTTGTCTTTCCAATATTCAAAATCAACTGTTGACAAAATTGGAAGAGGGCAAAACTGAAAAAGCCATTTCACATCGCGAGAAGCGCATCTTATTTTTTATTCAAAATCATGCTGGATGCAGCTCTGGCGAAATCGCAAAAAAGCTTGACCTTGTTTTACCAACAGTAAAAAAATCCCTGAGCGTTTTGGTTATGAAAGGGATCATTGCAAAAGAAGGTCGAGGAAAATCAACAGGTTATTTTTTGATATAAATGGGGTGCACCAATATTTGAAGTTATAAAATTAATTTTATTGTTTTTACGGAGCAGTTTACATGCTTTATACTGAAACCAGATAGGTTTTCGAAATCATTGAAAACCTAACGGTTCAGTATAACCCTGTACAAATCATGATTGTACAGGACATGCCCAGCCTAAAATATCTTTTCTACGAACTTAGCGGAACTAAAGTGTAGCGATTTCACTACCGAAGGGAGTAAAAGCTATTAAGGTTAGGTATAAATATATATTGTGATAAGGAAATTCTGCAATAATTCATTAAATAATTTAAAATCCTTAGCCATAAAACTGAACCAATCCCAAAAGGTATTAAAAATTATTCCACTCTTATATCCTAACTTTAAATAATCATGTAATACAATCATTTTATTTTTTCATTACTTGCCTAAGTGGTGAGGTTAATATGAAAAAAAATGCCCACCAGCATATTAGATATATTGGTATTTTAAAATACATCTCGAGAGGGCATTTCGGACCAAATAATGCTATGACAATTGGAACGGGAATCAATTCACCATACTTCGACCAACAACACGGTATAATGAACCCGCAAAACAATGTTAATGTTATCGAGATAATCAAGTGCCTGAACCAGATTTTTCTTGTTTTAGTATTCCTTAGTAAAAATAACAAGATGCAGATTACTAAACCTATATAACCCAAAAACGTCCACATCAGCAAAAAGTACATTGCCCAAATATATTAAATATAGAACTTTTTATGTCTTCCAATTCTTTGAAATGAATAGCAAAACTGACAAAGTAGGTATTAAATAATGCGAATATGCCACAGATTCACAAATTGGAGTATAAAAATATTACACAGATAATTCAATAATTTGCCACAGATTCACAGATGAGAACATAAGAAAATGGTACAGATTTTTGCTTTATTCAAAAAAAATAAAATCTGAGAATCAATGGCTTAGGTTTTTAAGAGCCGCAAAGCGCCATTAGTGGAAATGTGTGCCAGATCCCGCATTCCTGCGGGATAAGTGAGATTACAATTTTTTGCTATGGCAAAAAATAAATCTCACTAAAAATAAAAAACCCCCAGATTAAACCAGGGGTTCTTTACACACATTAATACAATTAATATTTCAGTTATTAATTAGTCTTCCTTGTCCGTCTTTTCCTCAGCAATTGCTATGTTGCCGGACATTAATTTATCTTTTAATTTCTGCTCCATCTCCTTCCACATCTCTACATTGTCTTCCAGCAATTCTTTTACAGAATCCCTGCCCTGTCCTAACTTAGTGCCGCCATAGCTGAACCATGAACCGCTCTTTTGAACGATGCCATTGTCCACTGCTAAATCTAACACTTCGCCGACTCTGGAGATGCCCTTACCATACATGATATCAAATTCTACTACTCTAAATGGAGGAGCCACTTTATTTTTCGCTACTTTTACTTTCGTTCTATTCCCAGTAATTTCATCACCATCTTTTATCTGGCCTATTCTGCGAATATCTAACCGAACAGAAGCATAAAACTTCAAGGCATTACCCCCCGTAGTTGTTTCAGGATTACCGAACATTACGCCGATTTTTTCTCTCAATTGATTGATAAAGATACAGATACAACCAGTTTTATTAATCGTACCAGTTAATTTTCTTAATGCCTGTGACATCAAACGCGCTTGCAAGCCCATTTTACTGTCGCCCATATCGCCTTCAATCTCTGCTCTTGGAACCAAGGCAGCTACTGAGTCAATAACAATAACATCAATAGCACCTGAGCGAATCAGGTTATCGGCTATTTCCAAAGCCTGCTCACCATCATCCGGTTGTGAGATTAACAATTCAGCCGTATTCAAGCCTAATTTTTGTGCGTAAAATTTATCAAATGCATGCTCGGCATCTATAAAGGCGCATAAGCCGCCTAGTTTCTGTGCCTGTGCAATGCAACTCATGGCCAATGTAGTTTTACCACTACTCTCAGGACCATAAATTTCTATTACTCTACCTTTAGGGAAACCACCAACGCCCAATGCCATATCAAGGCCAAAAGAGCCTGTTGAAATTACCTCTGTGGCGACAACTGATTTGTCGTCCATCTTCATTACTACACCCTTGCCATAACTTTTCTCAAGTTTATCAATCGTTAGTTTTAATGCTTTTAGTTTTTCTGTGTTCGAATCTGCTGCTGCCATATCTCTAGGGTTACGAAATAAGCACATTATGCGCTGCTCTTATGCACATTAAATTTGGAGATATGCACAGCCCTTTAACAATTCACACTCCTTTTGTTGAAAACTGCGGTTTATCTATCTTTTGTGTGGATAACAGGTTTAAGGTCGTATTTGACAGGGGGAAAGCCACAGATTCACAGATTATTAAATTACTGACGCTGCGCTTTAATAAGAACACAGATTAAAACCAATTGTAATTGACAATGAGGCGCATTAAAAGCCACAGATTCACAGATTTAATTACTGGAGCTGCGCTTAAAAAAGAACACAGATTAAAACCAATTGTAACTGCAAATGAGACGTATTAAATGCCACAGATTCACAGAATTGATATTTTACATTTCACTTAAATTATACAAAATAATATGTGTTTAATATTTTCCCCTTGTGCGTTTCCAGTTGCTCCTCAAATGAGAATCTTCATTAATAGTACCTAGCTTAACAATTACATGAAAAGGCTGTAATAGAAAGGATACTCCCTTTGGCCGTCACCAAGGCTGTAATAGAAAGTTCGATTACAAGGCATGCGAAGGCAAATAAAATTGAAGTTTACTTCTGTAAACGAGAATTTTGTTTGACTAGCATAACGCAGTAAGCGGACTTTATAGACTGACTCTTATTAACAATATTTTTCATAGAAAGAGATAATTACATAACACCAATTCCAAAAAAACTTAGTATCCTTGTGCTAACAAATGAAATTTGGCGCAATAGATATTGGTTCCAACGGTGTACGCTTACTCATAGCCCGTCCACTGCAACTCGATAGCCTTAAACCGGAGTGGAAAAAAGTAGAATTTACCCGTCTTCCCATTCGCCTAGGCGATGATGTTTTCAGTACAAAAGAAATAGGCAAAAAGAAAATAGAATTACTGGGAAAAGCTATAAAAGCTTTCAGTTTGCTAATGGATATTTACAATGTAGATTTTATCAGAGCCTGTGCTACCAGTGCCATGCGCGATGCTAAAAATTCTGAAAAGATTATAAAACAAATCAAGAAAGAAACCGGCATTGAAATAGAAATTATTACCGGCAATGTAGAAAGCAAGCTCATCATGAATGCTTTTATACATTTATTGCCAAAGGAAGATACTTTCTTACATATAGATGTTGGTGGTGGCAGTACTGAATTGACTTTAATACAGGATAATAAACCATTGGTTGCCAAGAGTTTTAACATTGGAACGGTGAGGGCGCGTGAAAATAAAATTAAAGCAGAAGAGACAGAAAAACTACATGCCTGGGTGAAGGAAAACGCCGGATGGGTGCCTAAATTGAGAGGGGTTGGCACAGGAGGGAATATCCACAAGATAGGCGAATTGGCCAATGTGCCTTATGGCGGTTTCCTTAAATTCAAAAAACTAGAACAACTGACTGAAGATATTGAAAAAATGGACCAGCATGAAAGGATTTATCATTTAAAATTAAATCCCGACCGCGCCGAAGTGATAGACATTGCCGGCAAAATTTACATTGATATTTTTAAACGCACCAATGTATCCGAAATCATGACACCTTATCATGGACTCAAAGATGGTATCATACAAGACCTTTGGGAAAGGTATTATAAAAGGCAGAAAGATTAGAATCCTCAAACTGCCTTTTGAAAAAATCTATTTTAAAGTTATTTCTGATAGCTTCATATCATCAGTTCCCGACAAAATACCAGGTTCCTGTCTTCCAACCATACCGATTCCTTTTTTGTAAAACATTTTTCTTCTCATTGTTGTACCGTCTAGTTCTGTTATTTCTAGAAGCCCTGAATATGCGCATGAACTTGTTTTATAAGAAGCAGAAATGCTGGTAACCTTTCGCGTGTAGCTGAGATAAGTCCATGATTGATTTAAAGTTGGAGCAGCCGGAACTTCAAGGAATTCCTTGTCAGGCGAAACATAATAGACGTAGATGTTCTTTGTGGCTGCATCTTGCCTGTAATACTGATCATCTAGGAACAGGAAGCCGCTTGGGTCGGAAAATATAGAATATACCTTGCTATTGAAAGTCTTGGTTCCACCAACTGTAAAGGTGGGACTGATACTTTGAGAGATATTCATCATATAATACGAGTATTTCCAGAAATTCCCCTTGGTGATTGGGAAAAATGAAGTGGTGCCGTTGCCATCACAAATTGTATTTATTGGTAATGGTGCCGGTTCAGATTTAGAGCCTTTCTTGCTGCATGCCTGAAAAAATAGTGCACCTGATATACAGATCACTATAAAATAATAAAAATATTTCATTGTCTTTAAGATATTAATTATTTTCGAAAATGGCTATAATTTTTATCAATCCAACATCATCAGGGAATTTTTTAATGTGTACACGTTTATGTATCATAATGTCAATTAATTATATTTTAAAACTTTTCTAACGTGCAATGTTCAAATGGTAGGCTGCCCACCTTTATTGGTTTACCTGGCTATGGTTTCTTTTTTTTCTGTTAAGCTGAAATCGCATTAAGCATAACATTAAGTTGGCTTTACAAAGTGAAAAAGTTACACCGATATATATATAAACAAGTTTTTCATTTTGCCAAGCCAACAGTTATCATTAATCACCACCTTAACCATGCCTTGGCCGCTGGTGACTGAGGTATATTGAAACCTGAAAATTTCACAAGGTGTTAGGTATTTTAATTAAAATTAATGCACAAACGAACAATTTTTTTTTCAAGTGTATTAATTTTGTTGAGATAAAATATCAATTAATTGAGATAATATAGCTGTATAAATGTTTACAAATGAAGAAACCAAAAAAAAGATTGCCACACTTTTAGAAAGGTTCGGGGAGCCATAAGAGAGCTATAAGTAAGCTGACTATAACGAAACCCTTTACCAAAGGAAAATAAATGATTTAGAAAAATTGAAAAAAGGTATTTTGCACAAGGCTTTTGCAGCAGAATTGAGCAACCTTGTAGGGGCGTCATCTGCAAACAATGCACCCAGCCCTTGGGCCATAATAAAACAACAACTATGGGACAATCACTTGTAAAAAACTATCTGCATATAGTGTTTAGTACCAAACACAGGCAGGCCCTTATACACCCTCCGGTAGAAGCAGAACTGCACAGTTACCTTGGCGGTATATGTAACAAATTAGAATGTACTGTTTTAAAAGTAGGTGGCTATACCAACCATATCCATATACTCTGTATGCTTTCTAAAAAGATAGCATTAATGAAACTAATGGAAGAACTAAAATCACACTCCTCCAAATGGATAAAAACAAAAGGCAAAGAATATGCAAACTTTTATTGGCAAGATGGCTATGGTGCTTTTTCGGTAAATCCATCAGGTGTAGATACTGTAATTGCCTATATAGCTAACCAGCACGAGCACCACAACAAAAAAACATTTAAGAATGAATTTAGGTCATTCTTAAAAAAATACAATGTAGAATATGATGAGCGATATGTTTGGGATTAACTATTGCGCCCTTTTAGGGCTTTGGTTTCCCTGGCTTTGCCATGCCATAGGGACTATGCATAGGGCTACATCCTATGCAAGTTTATAGTGCCCTTTCAGGGCATGGAATATTGAATCTTAGTTACTTCATAAGGCAGCAAACTATGGTAGAATATGATACTCTTTCAGGGCAAGCCTTAAAGAGGCATAATGAATTTACAATGTCATATTACCCCCAAGACCTGAAAGGGCGCAATATACATAGCGAGGCGTTAACACCCCTCGCTATACAACGAAAAGGGCTGCCCCTTCAAAGCAACCCTCCTCTTACCAACCATATTAAATAAGTGCCGGTAGTCAGCCGGCTATGAAAAAAAGCACGAATTATCTTATCAATGCGACGATACCTCTAAAGGTAAATTCATCATTGTTATCATATTGCCCGGTGACTTTCCAGACATAGTTTTCCTGTTCACATAATTGACCATTAAAGGTTCCATCCCAAAGTGCATTGAGGTCTTCTGTTTCAAACACTTTCTGTCCCCATCTGGTGTACAACGCAAATTTGTAATTCTTAGGGCTAACATTCGTCAGCGAAGGTTTAAAACCATCGTTTGTGCCATTATTATTCGGCGTAAACGCAGTTGGCACATAAACGTAACCTGGTAATTCAGTGACTAAATAGTGTGGTTTATATAATGTATCAGAACAATTAAAACTATTTGTTGCAATTAATTGTACGCCAAATCTTCCGCTAGTATTCAAGGTAAAATTAGGGTTCCTCATGTTGGAGGTATTAATGATATTACCTATACTGTCTGTTAATGACCATTTCTGCCCTATTGAATTATTGGTAAGATTAACCAAGAAGAAATTTGCATTCGGTAAGCTCATATAACGCTGGTCAACTTTAAAATCGGCACGTGGCGTTGGATTTACTGTTATCATTCCCGGAAAGGATATTGTTGTAGATCCACCTGCACCTGTTGCAATTAGTGTAACATCCCATTTTCCTTCAAATTCAAATAAATGAACAGGGTTCTCTTCATCCGAATCTGGAGAGCCATCGCCAAATATCCAACGATAAGTAGTAGCATTCAATGTTGCATTTGTAAACTTAACTGTCAATGGGGCACATCCTTCATATTTATCAGCAGCGAATTTCACCTGAGGTTTTGCATTCTGAATAAATATAGGTTTTATAATAAAATCAGAACATTGCTTGTTATAAACCGTAAATTTAACTTCTACATTACCTGCATTTACATACGTATGGTCAGGATCTTTAATACTGTTACTTGCATCCGGAACTGAAGCATCACCAAAATCCCAGTTAAAGGTGAGGTTATTTATATTTGTGGTGGTTACCATAGGTTTACCCACAAAACTAACAACAGCATTAGGTAACATAGGTTTCTTCATTAGGAAGTCAAAATCTGCAACTGGTCTTTCTATTACTTTGAAAATATTACTACCACTTGTACTATCAACACAACCATCTTTATCGTATCCAAATAACCGAATTTGGTATATTCCAAAATGATTATAAACATACGAAGGGTTAATTTCTGTAGATAAACCGCCGTCACCAAATTTCCAAAAATACCTAACCGCATTGCTTGATTCATTTCTAAAATCAACCACCCCTTTTTCGCAGGCCTCTAATTGGTTCTTACTAAATGCAATTTTCAGTTTTGGTTTTACTTTTATTGTTAAAGAAGCTGTATCCGCACAACCATAAGCATTCTTAACAACTAAGTCCACAGAATAAAAAGTATCCACAGTTATAGAGGAAGGCAATACCTTAGCAAAACTATTTGATACATACACAGTACCATCACTAAATGTCCATTCATTTTGGGTGAAATTTTTTGATTTATTGATGAACTGGTAATAGCCAATATCACAAGGATTATTCCTCGAAGCTTTTAATTCAGCATTTGGTTTTGGATATACAAACATTAGGTTCGTTGCGGTGTCGTAACAATTATAACGCTGTCTTCGCAAAGTTACTTTAGGCGAAAAGGTCATATTGCTTGCATTACTGTAAATATGTGTTACCGTATCGGAAGACGATCTGCCACTATTATCGCCAAAATCCCAATAATCCGTCTTATATGTTTTTGAATTATGACTCATTGTAACCATAAGATCTGTACATCCAAAGCTGGTACTTAAAGTTAAGGGCTCCATTGGTTTGTTCACTAGGTAAACATCCCTTTTGGAAGTGTCCTTGCAGCCTGTAGAAGAGGTAACCTCAACTGATAAATGGTAAATGGTATCCCTATTAACAGTAGGTTTAATATAATATTTATGACGTGGGTTAACAGAAGTGGATGTCGTATTATCTCCAAATTTCCACAGATATTTAAACCCTCCTAAACTGTTGTTAAGAATATTTACATACTCCTTGGCGCAAAGTGAATCTTTTGCAATTGCAAAATCAGCAAATGGTCTTCCCAGTACAAGCACCTGCTGATAAACGGTATCACTTAAGCAACCGTAGATAGATGTGACAGCATGACTGATATAATAAAAAGTGTCAAATAATTTCAACCCCGGCAATAACATGGTCTTGTTGGCAGCAGATAATCCCAACTGGTTCCCAGTTCCCCAATAATAAGTATTGGGATTAACCGATGCATCAGTTAAGTTAACAGATAATGGTGCGCAACCTTTCTTAGTGGAAGTGGTGAAATTAGCAATCGGTTTCGGTCTTACAGTTATATTTTTGGTGACGGTATCCTTACAACCAAATTGACTTGTTGTTTCGTACCAAACTTTAAACACACTGTCTTTACTTGTGTTATTCTGATATTGTAATGTGTCATTTTTACTAAATGAAATTACGCCATTGCCATATCTCCAAGAATGTGTTAAAGGGCCGCCATCATAAGCAATAGATAAATTTGTAGAATTAATATTTAAAGGCGTGCAACCACTTAGCGTATTTAAATTAAATTGTGCTTTAGGATTAGGATGAACTGTTATATCTAAAGTATTACTATCAACACAACCGTGCTCGCTATAGCCAATTAATTTTACTTTATAAATGGTGTCTTTTGTTAAAGCTGCTTTATAGTTACCCTGAAAATTACGGAGGTTACCTATTGCACCATTGCCACTCTTCCAATTAAAACTCATTATCGCAATTGAACCTGTATCTTTTGGATAGGACTGGTTGGCGAAATTAACTTTCAACAATTGGCAACCGCTTGTTTTATCAGCGATAAATTGTACAGATGGTTTTGGATACACCTGTATGTTTTTTGATATAGAATCGTAACAACCGTTTACAGAAGTCGTTTTTAAAGACACCGCATAAAAAGAATCCTTTGTATTGCTTGCTCCAAATGTAGTATTGGGATTTATTGTGGTAGAAGAACTTCCATTATTAAATACCCATTTGTAGGTTAGCGTATTTACATTTTGGCTGTTATTGGTTAAAGATACATTAGTAAATTTAACACTTAAAGGACCGCAGCCATTATTTTTATCAGTTGTAAAATCGGCAGTTGGACCTGGGAAAACTTTGATGATGGTTTTTGTTGAATCTTTGCATCCTGCCCAGTTGGAAACATTCAATTTAACATTGTAAATGGTATCTGCTTTTTTAGCAGATGAATAAAATGTAACTGGATTTACATTATCAGAATTTTGCCCATTGCCAAGATTCCAACTATTGCTGTAAGTATTTGTAGAAATATTATTAAAAGTAACTTTCAATAAGCCACAACCAGAATCCTTATTACCTATTAGTGCTTTCGGGTTTTTGGGTGTAAAATAAATTTTTTCCATTGAATCGCCTTGGCACGAGGAGGCACTGGTTGCCATTAATTTTAAATGTACTATCGTGCTATCTGTCTTTAGTATGGTATCGGATAGATTCATACTGGTAGAGATTAGTTTATTGTTGGCATACCATCTAAAATCTTTGCCATAAATACTATTATTCACGAATTTAAAAGTTGCAGGTGTGCAGGCATGAGATTGGTTAATTGTAAACAATGCTTTGGCGCCTGGCTTAATCGTTAAATTATGGTAAGCGGTATCTTTACAACCTGACCCTGTACCTGCTATTAACCTCACAGTAAATATACCGGCCAATGAATAAACATGTTTGTAATTTCCAGTTATATTATTGGAGGCTGTAGTATTGTCACCAAAATTCCAATCAAATTGATTCGAGTTAGTCGATTGATTTTTAAAAGTTAATGAATCAAAAGTACACCCTACAGTATCTCCTGATAAAATTGCTTTAGGTAATCCAAAAGCAGTAAATATACGTTTGAAGGTATCATTGCCGCAACTGTCCTTTACAATTAGGCGAACGGTATAATTCCCAGCAGTTGCATACACTTTTGAGGCTGGGCTTTTCAATGTACTGCCGGTACCATCACCAAAATCCCAATCGAATGTAGGATTGATAAAATAAGATTTTGATGTATTGGTATAATTCACAGTTACCGGAATACATGAACCTATGATACTATCAAATTTTGCAGATGGTTTATCATTAATGGTGAATGTTTTAGTAACGGAATCAGCAGAGCATATATTCTTTACTACTAATTTGATGGTATAAACTCCCGCATTGTTAAATTTATAAGAAAGTAAAGAATCGGTGTAAGTTGAAGTGCCATTTTTATCTGTAATAGTCCAAATCCTTGTATAACCCCTTCCTTTTGAAGTGTCTTTAACATTTACAGTTAAAGGTTTACAGCCCCTATTCAGGTCGTATACAAAACCGGCTTTAGGCGCATAATAAACCCTGACCAATGACTTGAATGTGTCGCGGCCACAGGCGTTTTTTGCAATCAAGGTAACATAATAATCCCCTTCAGTGGCATATTTATGATTTTGGTCCGCTTTGCTTGAAATCCAACCAATGGTGCTACCATCGCCAAAATCCCAGAAGTACTCCTTTATGTCAGGCAACAGACAATATTTATCATCTGATGCATTTTGAAAAATATAATTCTTTGTAGGATCGCAAGTAGAAGTAACTGCCCATAAGGCCTTGTCCTTATCACTTACATCAACCGGGTTCCATGTAGCAAGCGAGCTTCCACATGCATTCGAAGCTTTGATTTTAAGTACTGCATTACAAACACCTTTTACATATCTGTGATAAATAGTATCGGCATAAGCACTTGCAGGTTTTGTTTCTGTATCTCCATTTCCCCAATCAATATCAAAAGTAGTATTGTTTGAAATATTATAAGAGGCATTGACGATTCTCATTTGGAAAGGCACACAACCTCTATTGGCACCTGATGCCGGCCCAACAATACCTGCAGTGGGTTGCCTTTGATTATAGGTAGTACCATAAATAGTATCAACACAAGCACCATTGATGGTTACTATCTTAAAAGTAAAAACACCAAGCTGTGAATAAATATGAGTTTTAACCACGAGAGGTGCCAAATCAGAACCGGTAGTATCCTTTGCACCATCGCCCCAGAAAATTTTAAACTTCTTTAAAGTATCATTTGACTTTACTCTTATAGAAAATGTATCTGGATCGGCAATGTACTGGATACAATTAATCCAATACGGATTATAACTTGAATTACCCGACTGATCTATAATTGTCTTTGCATTACTTGACACACTTATTGAAGTTGCGGCAGATGAATCAATGCACCCGGAAGAATCCTTTACATATAATTTTATGCTGTTTGACCCTACCCTTGTTAATAATAAAGTAATTGAATCCAATCCTTTAGTAGAATCGACCAAAATATTATTCACTTTCCACCAATAAGCGGCTTTATTTTTATAACTGCCTGTAGAAGTATTTTTAGCTTTAACTATATAAGGTAATCCGCAGGTATGTTTGGTTGTATAAGTGAACACTGGCGCAACATTACATGCGTAAGTGTTTTTACTTAACAAAAGTAAAATTATAAAAATTGAAGGTTTTAAGAGACGGGTTTTCAAATTAGTTTGTTGATAATAATTTAAAATTAGCACCAAAAAATTATCCAGCAAAGCTTTTCAAAAGTCCCTAAAAAAAAATACTTAAAATTTCATATAGGTCTGATTTACATAAATTTAAAATTTATTTTTATGCAAAAAACACTCCAAGAATGGGTATTTTTGTTTATTTTATCGAAATATTAATTAAACAAGCCTAAAGTTTGATGTCGAGTCCAACCAAAAAACTAATTTTACTTTGAGGGTAATAAAAATTCTCGGTGGTCAATTGTCCGTCGTAGGTGTATTTGTAAGTATACCCATTGTTTGTGTAATTAATACTAAATAGGTTATTGACAAGCCCACGTATCACGAAGGAAGACACGTTTTTTATCCTGAATTCCTTCTGAAAAGTGATATTTATGGTGCTGTAAGATGAAAGCATTTGACCCTCATTTTGGGTGTTGTCCAGATACTGCTTTCCCACATATTTCATATTAACGCCCAACTGCATATTTTTAATGTGTCTATCTGTTATCCCAAAATACCCTATGACATTGGGTGAAAAGGAAATATCAGTATTATTATATATCCGCCTGGTTATAGTAGTTGGATAAGCAGTAAAATAATTATTATAAACATCCTCGAATATCTTTATCTTATTCTGGCTGAGCGTGAGGTTGCCTTCCAAAACCAACTTTTTATTCATAATGGACCTCATCCCTATCAATTCAATTCCCTGACGATAAGAAGCGGATACATTTTTTCTCAATGGTGTGCCTACATCATTTACTGCCCCGGTCAAAACTAACTGGTTCTTGTAATTCATATAATAAGCATTCACTTGAAAAAAATGCGTCTTGCCTTTATTGATCCATCCTAATTCAAGATCTTGGAGTTGTTCCGGTTTAGGCAATGTACTATCCGGATTATCCGTAAAATCTGATCGAATAGGCTCCCTATTACCTGTGCTGAAGCTGCTATATATCTGATTATTTTTATTCATCTGGTAGTTCAATCCAATTTTAGGGTTAAAGAAAGTATAATTCTGTTTGAAGTTTACTTTCGCAAGATCAGGACTCTTGCCTGAACTTTCATAATGTATCTTGCGCAACTGCAGCTCTTCTATTAATTTAAGATTATCGGTAATCTTGTATTCTGCTTTTAGAAAGCCGTTCACCTCATTCTTAAGGCTGGTAGCATAATAATAATTAGAGTCGAGGCCAAAAGGTTGAGCTACCTCAGCCCATATCACCTTGCCGTAATGCTTGCCGCGGTATGTTGTAACACCAAGACCGGCTGTAGTCTTCATTTTTTTCTTTGAAAATTCAATGGTACTGAAATTGCCATAATAAATATTGTCCAACCATTTTTGTCTTACAAGATTAGTTCCTGTGATGGTGTCATTTTTTGGGCTTATGAAATTCTTAACCCCATAATTAGCAAAGCTGGCACCTTCTTTATATTCCTCATAATAGCCCTTCCCGGTGGTAGTGAAAAAAGAGGTCCTAAAAAGTAATGATGGTTTAAATTGTTTGCTTAAATGCAGCTGGTAATGGTTCTGCCAGTAATTATCGGTCTGGTTCTTATAGGTATAATAATTATAAGTACGGCTGCTGTTCAGAAGATTGCTTTCTTGTAAAGGCGTCAAGTAATTCCTAGCACTAAAGTCTTTCATCCCTTGGGCATTATTCTCATATCTACTTTGTGGTGTGCCATTCCAGGATTGATAGGTCTTTTCTTTCCCGCCGAAACTCACTGCGTTCACGGCCCAGTTATTCTTGTAATAATTAAGGTTGAACTGGAAGGCGGATAAATTACTGTTTGCCCTATCAATGTAACCATCGCTTACAATCTTTGATAAGCGGCCATTGAAAGAAAAGTTGCCAATCTTCCCTGTTCCGAATTTGAGATTGCTTTTAGATGTATTAAATGACCCATAAGATTGTTGCATCTGTATGAAAGGTTGGGCATTGTTCTCTATATTATTGATACTTATATTGGCTCCGAACGATCCGTTTCCGTTCGTGCTTGTTCCCACTCCCCGCTGCACCTGCACACTATTACTAGAACTGGCGAGGTCGGGCATATTCACCCAGTAAACCCCATGACTTTCGGCATCATTGATTGGAATGCCATTAATCGTAACATTAATCCTTGTTGCATCACTACCCCTTATCCTTATACCCGTATAACCCACACCTGCGCCTGCATCGCTTGTGGTGACTGCAGAAGGGGTATTCGCCAATAGGTAAGTAAAATCTTGTCCCAAATTTTGCATTCGCAGGTCTTTTGCATTGAGATTCGTATAAGCAAAAGCATTATTTTTATCTACCCTAGTTGCTTTTGTTATAACCCCTGGTTGTTCAATCGCATTCTCTATTAGCACTAGGTTGAACTGGCTGAAACTATTCGCAATCAATGAAAGTGTTTCACGCTTTTCAAAATAGCCAAAGCGCCTCACCACAATAATATAGTTGCCAGGTTTATCAAATGAGTAGCCAACCTTATTGAGGATAAAAGGCGTTGAATCATTTCCAGAGATAATCCTGGAATAAAAATCCGAAATGGCATTACTGTCCTCATCAAGGCAATTAAAAGAGATACTGCTGTTGTTTTGAGCCCCTAATTGTATAAAGGAGCATAAAAAAAAGAATATAGTTAACTTTACTTTCATAATATTTTTTTAATAAATAAAGTTGTGGGTGAAATTAATAATCCGCGAATACCGGCTTATCAAATTAGTTTTTCCTGTCGCAGTAAATTACACTTATCCAGGTATTGTGGGTTTAATCTCAGCTAGATATTTCCAGCACCCCAAAACTTTGATGCAAAGAAATGGAAATAATTCCAAACTACAATTTTTTATTCCTTTAAAAATTATTTCAGTTGCTCGGCCAAACTGAACAACAATTGTTCATCAAATGGTTTTGCCATTAACTGAACACCAATCGGTATATTTGTTTTAGGATCTATGCCTGCAGGAATTGAGAGTGCGGGGATACCTGCCAGATTAGCCTGCACTGTAAAAAGATCTGCTAAATACATTGCAACAGGGTCGCTTGACTTCTCTCCTATTTTAAATGCCGGTGTGCTGGTAGTTGGCGTTAATATCAAATCGAAATCTTTAAATATTTCAAGGGTTTTTTGGCGAATTAATTGCCTTACTTTTTGTGCTTTGGTATAATAAGCATCGTAATAATCGCTGCTCAATACAAAAGTACCTAACATAATTCTGCGCTGCACTTCGGCACCAAATCCTTCCGTTCTGCTTTTCTTAAACGTGCTTTCTAAGTCAGTAGCATTCTTACTTCTGTAACCATACATTAAACCGGAGAAACGACTCAGGTTACTGCTCGCCTCTGCTGTTGTCAAAACCTGGTAACATGGCACCATGGCATCTAAATAATGGAAATCAATTCCAGTCACTTCATGGCCCATATCTTTTAGTAATTGAATATAATTTTCGGTAGTTGCTTTAATATTATCATCTAATCCTTCGCTTTCAAGGCAATCATTGATGTAAGCAATCTTTAATGGTTTTGAAATAGACGGAATATTACTTTCAAGACTCCCCCTTTTAGCCATCGTGGCATCGTGTTCATCTTCTCCGCTTATAATACTCATTAACAGTGCCATGTCAGAAACACTAGATGTAAATGGCCCTATTTGGTCGAAACTGCTTGCAAAAGCAATTAATCCCCATCTGCTTATTCTGCCATAAGTGGGATATAACCCATATAATCCGGTGAAAGCCGCAGGTTGTCTTATTGATCCGCCGGTATCGCTTCCTAAGGAGGCAAGACACATATCAGCCTGCACAGCAACAGCACTACCTCCACTGCTTCCGCCAGGCACCCTAGTAATATCTGCTGCATTAAGGACGGGGCCATAAGCAGAATTCTCATTGCTGGCTCCCATGGCAAATTCATCGCAATTGGTTCTGCCAATAATAATGGCATCTTCTGCCAATAAACGTTCAACAACTGTTGCTGAATATAAGGAAGTAAACCCTTCGAGTATTTTAGAAGAGGCTGAAGAATGGTGACCCTTATAAACTATATTGTCCTTAATAGCCATAACCATTCCCGCCAGTTTGCCGGCAGTACCTTTAATTATTTTTTCTTGTATTAAAACTGCATCAGCCTTTGCCTCTTCAGCATAAATTTCCAAAAACGCATTGAGGTTGCGGTGTTGATCAATCTGACTAAGGTAATAATCAACTAAAGAAGGTAAAGTAATTTTGTCTGAAGAAATTTCATTATGAATTTCAACTAAAGATGAAAAGCGCTTTTTCATATCCGCCAAAAAATACAGGATTTATTTATCGCCGGTCGACTTTTCCTGTTGTTTCTCATTCATGCCTTTCTCAATCTCGCTTTTTACGTTGTTTTTAGCATTTTGAAATTCACGCATTCCCTGACCAACTCCGCGCATTAATTCTGGAATTTTTTTTCCACCGAAAAGAATAAGAATCGCAACAATTATTAAGATAATTTCAGTTGCTCCTAGATTTCCCATAATATTAATTTATTTAATTGAATGCAAAGGTAGCGAATAATCAGCATTTGCAATAAAATTATTTTGTTGGGCAACGGGATAATAAATTTTTGTGTTTTGATAATATGAATGTTAGATTTTTAGTTCGGACAATAATTTTAGTTTTTTGTTAATCACAACATGAAAGCTGCTTAAATGATGAGGGGTGGAGGATCTAATATTTGTTTTAGTACCAATAGATTGAAAGTCTTTGCAATTTATATATATCCATATAGCAGACCCTATTTTGACAGATAATATGACCTGCGAGGATACGATCAGCCAATTGCGCAAGATAGGACCTGATGTAACGGTATTTGTACCGACAGCATTCAGTCCAGAGGGCACTGGTCCAAAACTGAACAACACATTCTATGCAGTGGTGAATGGCGAGAAAACCTTCCACATCGAATTGTACAACCGCTGGGGAGAGTTGTTATGGAAGACGGACAACAAGTACGAGACCTGGAAGGGTACTTACAAAAATGAAGACTGTCAGCAAGATGTATATGCATGGGTGGTGAAAGTAACGGCTTATGATGGTGAAGCCTACCAGTATGAAGGTACTGTGACATTGCTGAGGTAGAGCATAAAGTGTATGAAATATATATTATCGTCTTACTTAGAATGCCGAGTCTGTAAAAGAAATTTCTATGACAAGGCTTGCAAAGTCAAATAAAAGCGGAGTCCGCCGCGGAGGATGAGCATTTTGGTTGACTAGCATAACGATGTCATAGGACTTTATAAACAGACTCCTACTACCCTTTTGGTCCTTTGGGCTGCAACGGCCTTACTTCAAGATTTACTTGATGAAAATTATCGGGTGTTTTCAAAGCATAAACAATCATTGAAGCCACATCTTCGGGCATCAGCATATAATCATGGGGATTAATATTTGGACTGTTGCGAAAAAAATCTGTCTTCACTGAACCAGGATAAACGCAGGTAACCTTGATTTTAAATTCTCTCAGCTCCCGCCATAAACTTTCAGTAAAGCCTTTAACCGCCCATTTTGTAGCGCAATATCCGCTTACCATAGGCATACCTTCCAAACCTGCAGTACTTGCAATATTGATAATATGCCCTATTCCCATAGCCTTCATTTTTGGTACGGACAACCTTGTGCAATAGAAAATCGCATTGAGATTGGTTTGCACCATTTCATCCCATTCATGCAAGGGCAGATCCTCTACATTGCCAAAATAACCAACACCTGCATTATTGATTAAAATATCTATTCGATTCACTGTTTTATCAAATATTTGCTTAAAGGCAGCTTCAACTTCAATATGATTTCTAACATCTGTTGGTATAAAAGTGAAATTTGAGTGACTTTCGGGAAAATTATTCCTGCCAAGGCCAAAAACAATAGCACCTTCTGCAAGTAATTGCTTGCAAAGCGCTTCCCCTATTCCTTTGCTTACACCGGTAACAATGGCTATTTTATTCTTTAAATCCATGAGGCAAAGTTAATCCGCAATAAGCAATGGGCAATGGGAAATGAGCAATTGGCGATATGCAATTGGCAAAATGCAATTGACAAACCTTAAAGGTTTCTTTGAGCTTGCTGCAAATGTCTTGCGTTATGGGCAACTATAAACTGCAATACATCGCCCAATCGCAACTTAATAAATTTTGAAATAGAAACAGGGATTTTAATAGTTTCCAGATTTTTGGTTATGGCAATTTTTAAATAGGCTAACAAGGTTTCCTGTTGCTGAATAAATTCTGCTACCACAGCATGTGCATCCAAATCTTTATCGGGAATATGATTTCTAAATGCTTTCATTTTTTTCATACTTGTACCGGGTTCCATAAGATTGGTAAAATAATTTCCCAGGCGGGAACTCTTAAAGGTGGTGGTGGAAATATCTGTTATCTGCTTATCCATCCCTTTTTTAATCTGCGGCAAATAAAAGTAACCATAGGTATTCAAGTGTTGAAAGCACTGAGCAATGCTCCAACCTCCTGTGGTTGATTGCCTGATCAAAATGGCTTCATCCTGATTTTGGTAAACCTCAATTATTTCCTTTAGTTGACTTTCAACTTTATTCTCCAGTTTATTCAGCAATCCTTCTTTATTAATTGATTTCAAGATGGTAAAAATTATACTGCAAAAATGATTTTTTTAAAACAATCCATTATTGGTAAATACCAAGATTATAGGGTAAGGTTAATAGTTATTGGTTAAAAGTTATTTGGGGAAACCCATTAATCCGTTAAATTTTAATTTTGTTGATGAGTTTACTGAAATTGGTGGCATCTATTCCCAAATAATTCGCTAGGTATTTATGGGGCACAAGTTGCAGAATATGCGGACTGCGACTTAATAACTTCCTGAATTTTTCTTCAGATGAAAAACACTGCAATTCAACTTGCCTTTCAAGCACCCCGGCCAGGGCATAACTTAATCCCTTATTAATCATCAGCGCTATTGCAGGTGTATCTTTTATTAAAAGTTGTAACTCCTTATTAGGTGCCCGCAAAAAAACTGAAGGCGTTAAGGCTTCATAATAATACCGCGAAGGCTGTTGCAACATCAAGGCATCCAATACCCCACCAAAAGAAGGTGCATAAGTAAAAACCAGTGTGGCTTCTCTGCCCTGATCATCAAAATAATAGACTCTCTGAACGCCCTCTGCTACAAAATACAAGTATTTTTCATGCTCCCCCGAAGCTGTGAGAATTTCTTTCCTTTTAGCAGAAAATGGTTTCCATAAAGAGGAAAAATCATCCCACTCTTTAGCCGAAAGCGGATGGATATTGTCCGTTATTTGTTTCAATTGCGAAAGTATTTCCTGCATAAGCTTACTGAATTTAGTCAACAATAATTATATCGTGTCGGTATAATAACCCTGATAAGTCAAATTTTGAAAACTTAGCGTTTTTAAGCACATTACTTTCGGGATCTATTAGAAAATTTTTACAGGTGGTAAAATCTATCCCTGAAAGATTAGTGCCTACAAATACAGCTTCATGAAAATCGCAGTTGAGAAACGATGATTTTGAAAAATCTGTTTGTGTAAAATTTGCGCCATGTGCCTTACAGTTTTTAAAACTACTTAGACCCATTTTCTTTCTGTCGAAAGAAGCGTAGTCCATGTTACAATTATCAAAATGCACGGCAAAAAGAAAATCTTTGGTTGTAGCGAAGTCCGCTCCCATTAGTTTACATTCTGTGAACAAAACATCCTGTAAGCCGCAAAATTTAAAATTAACATTGCTGAGATTACAGTTCACAAATCTGCAGTTTATAAAGTCAAAATCTGTTGCATTTGAAAAGGAGCAATTAGACAATTCACAGTTTTCATAAACCATTCTTTCAGCGTTTAAAGAAGTAAAAACTACATTTTTTATTGATTCCGAATATTGTCTCAGTGTTGCTTTTTTCATCTGCATTATAGTTGCGAAATTATGAAAAAAAAAGGAATGTGGCGGCTGGGTGTTTGTCATCTTTTTTGCGAAGAAAGCAAAAAAGTCGCCAAACACTATTGCAGAATTTCCTAATAGCCACAGGTTAAAACGCGTGGCTATTAGGCTGCAACTCTTTGAGGGCCTAAATCCCGTAAAAAGGAAAATATAATAATTCATATTTTTCCTTAACCTATGTCAATGAAAAGCGCCCTAAAGTATCCCTAACTTTGTACTAACAATTTAGTATAAGAATAAACCATGGACAACAAGACAAAAAAAGTAGAAATCGTACTTGCTCCGCCTGCACCACACATGGTAGGCGATGGATTCAGGGTGCATAATTTTTTCCCTCAAGGCTATACATTTGGTCATTACAGAATGAGTCCCTTTTTCTTGATGGATTACAACTCAAAAGTAGAGTTTCCTCCAAAAGAGGAACCAAGAGGAGTAGGTGTACATCCACACAGAGGCTTTGAAACAGTAACCATTGCTTACCAAGGCAAGGTAGCACATCATGACAGTGCCGGAAACAGCGGTGTTATTAGCAGTGGCGATGTGCAGTGGATGACAGCGGGCTCCGGCGTTCTGCATAAGGAATACCACGACAAAGGATATAGTCAACAAGGTGGACCATTTCAGATGGTACAATTGTGGGTGAACCTGCCTGCGAAAGCCAAGATGACAAATCCCGCATATCAAGGAATTACACAGAAACAAATGGGTAAATATGAATTACCGAACAATGGTGGCCAAGTGGAGGTAATTGCCGGCGACTATAAAGGCATTAAGGGTGCTGCAAAGACCTTTACACCTGTTAACATGTACAATATGCGACTTAAAAAAGGAAGCATTGAATCATTCAGTTTACCTGAAAATTTCAATACCGGTATTTTGGTTGTGGAAGGAAATATAACAGTGAATGGACACGATGTCGTTCCAACAGACCATTTTGTGCTTTTTAAAAATGAAGGTGATGAAATTACGGTCTCTGTTAATGAAGATGCAGTGCTGCTTGTATTGAGTGGTGAACCCATACAAGAAAACCTTTTTCCGCATGGCCCCTTCCTAATGAATACAAGAGAAGAAATTTTACAAGCATTTGATGATTTGAGCAAAGGTAAATTCGGCACTTTGGAAGATTAAGAATTTTTAGAAATCCATCAAGATTATTGAGGCATGGTAACGTCAGGTTCTTTTTTTCTGAAAGTGGGTTTCCAACTGATGCCAACGGTTAACTGGTGCACAGCACGCGAGGGTTTGGCAAGCATGGCAGAACCCTCAACAAATACCGCTAGATATTGGTATTCTGATTTTATGATAATTAGGTCGGCTTGTAATGCTATAGAAGGAGCAAAACGAGATTCGATGTACGACTTATTGGTGGCATAATTTACATAGCCTACAGAAGTGAAACATAGTCCGGGACTGACAGATAATTTAACGCGTTCGTAGGTTTTCCCAAAACCATAATTAAAGTTTAGGCGGCTCATCTTCATTTCACCGTCATTGATAACC
>JBBQIF010000002.1:0-22835 GCA_038324665.1 Bacteroidia bacterium | reverse complement strand
AAAGAAAAGGCTTACGTCATCGACAAAACTATTAAAGTGGAAAGCGACCTTTCTAAGGATGCTGATTTTGTGAAGATGACCGGCGTTATGAATTCAACTTTCAATTATTCAAACAGCGATGTTTCAATTGAACAGTTCATGATGAATAGCAATGTACCTGAAAGAGTAAAATTCATTTACCAAAATAATATGGAATCATCATTAGGTGGTAGCGTGGACAGAGTATCTCTGCTTATGGCCAATGAGGAAGGATTGAAATTTAACAAAACAGATAAATTTAGGCTGAAAAATACAAGTTTTTCTGAGGTATTGAACAAACAATACGCTTCTGTTTTAACCAAGGTAAGGAACAATACCATTGTAAAAGAAATTGAATACAGTGGCGATATTGTTAAGGTAAGAGACCAGAATGGTGTCTTAAGACAATACGACAAACTGATTGTAACAGTGCCACTTTCCATCATCAAAGATGGTGATATAAAATTTTCACCTCAGTTGCCGGCTTCAAAGCATTCTGCCATGGATATGCTGGGCATGGATGCAGGTATCAGGATTATCTTAAAAGTACAAAACAAATTCTGGCCTGATGGCACCACAATGCTATACAGCGGTGGCGATGGCGGTGTTTTCAACATAGAAGAGGAAAGCAATAATACTTTCATTTTATCTTCTCTCGTAGTAGGCGAAACTGCTGAGAGAATGAATAACAGGAGTGCAAGTAATATTATGACCGATATACAGGCGGATTTTACAAAATTATTCGGCAGCAAAGCAGGTAATTCAATAATAGATTCAAAGGTAGTATTCTGGTCGAATATGCCATTTATAAAAGGCACTTACTCCTACCACAAAGTGGGTGGCAGTATGACCAATAGGCACGAATTAGCTAAACCGATAGACAATAAAATATTCTTTGCAGGCGAGGCTACCAATTATAATGGCAACAGCGGCTCCATACAAGGCGCTATTGAAACGGGCAACAGAGTAACAGATGAAATATTAGGTTCATTTTAATGAGAAAATACTATTTTTTTTGCGCAATAATTTTAGCTTTTTTGATAAGCAGTTGCAGCAATTCAAATAAAAAAGAAATTGATTTTCAGGTAGTAGAAAATGTATTGAACCAGCAAGCCAAAGAATGGAACAATGGCAGCATTGATGGCTTCATGAAAGGCTATTGGCAGTCGGATTCTTTGAGATTTATTACCAAACGCGGCATTAAAATGGGGTACGATTCCGTAAGTCTTAATTATAAAAAACATTATAACACACCCGGCAAAATGGGCCACTTGTCGTTTACAGACCTTCATTTCTACGCGCTTGATAGCCATGGAGAATTGGTGCAATGCACTGGTAAATGGAAAGTTGCCTCGGAAACGGAAGCAGAACAATCTGGTTTATTTTCCTTATTGTTAAAAAATTTAAAAGGGGAATGGAAAATAATTGTTGACCATACTTGGTAAAAAACAAAAAAAAGAATTTTGAAAAATTTTCTACTTTTTTTATGCATTAATCTCCTCGTACATCTTCCTTTCCTAAATCTGCCCCCATGTGGCACCCACGTATGGCGTCAATGTAACACACTGTCCATGTCACGAAATTTTGCAGAAGAGGGCATGAATATCTTTGAACCTAAAATAGACAGGCGGAATGATACCAATGGGATTACCGGCTCACATTTTCCATTATTTGAATGGCTATTGGCAGCTAGTTCAAAACTGTTCGGATTTTCTGACTTGCTGGCGCGCTTATTCAGTTTGGTGATCTTTACTTTTGCCATGTTGGCATTTTTCCGCCTCCTTATTTATTTTGATGTATCGGAAACAATGGCAAGGGCGGGTGCTTTATTATTGCTCTCCATCCCCGAATTATATTACCACAGTATCAATGCTATGCCCGATAATCTGGCATTATGCCTGGCACTATTTGCCCTTGTTTACTGTTTGAGATGGCTTAAAAACTCAGATTACTTATCTTTACTTGCAGCAGTTATTTTTAGTGTTTTTGCAGGTCTTATAAAATTCCAATTTCTTATCATTCCATTTGCAGCAATTGCATTTGTTCCTTTAAAATCAAAAGATTTTTTAAAATTCTCGGCAGTTTGCTTGGGCATTACAAGCTTTGTTTTTTTATGGTACTATTACGCACTGCAACTAACCAAAGTGAACAACCTAAGGGAATATGGCCTCTGGATTAGCCCCATCCCATTCAGCCGTCAAATACTGACATTTTGCAACAACCTGCTAATGGATTTCCCTGAAGTCCTTTTAGGCTATCCTCTATTTATTGCCATTGCTTTTATTTCACCGAAAGGACTTAAATCGGTCCATTTAACAAAAACAACAATACTAATTCTGCTATGGTTTGTGATGTTTGTAGCGTTTTATTTTGCCGCTATTGAGCGCATGAGAGACCATACTTATTACTTCATGCCGCTTTTGCCCTTACTGGTTTTCATATTTATGTTATCGGCCAATAAAATTAGTTTAAAGCCCTGGCTTATCATATTGGTACTTGTTTTAAATTTTACTTGGGCATTTGTTCGCATTGTACCAGCTAGGTGGACAGCCGATAAAATGCAAATCCCTGAAGAATTTTCTAATGTTGAATTGCGGAACGAGTTTTCAAAGGTTATTCCCATCAATAGCAAATGTGTGGCAGGACCGGATATTTCCGGTTGTATCTTTTTTTACTTTACACATACCAAAGGTTATTCTTTTGAACACACCAGTGAGTTAGTTAAAATTAAAGAAAACAAGCCCGATATTGACAATATGCGAGCCGCAGGCATCCAATATCTGATTATCAGGGACGGCGCACTACTGCAACCATTTTTCAATGACTTGCATTTAAAAAGAAAAGTTAAAGCCATTGGCGAATTTGAGATTTGGGAGCTCTAAAAATTTTGATTTTTGATTTTATGAATCCTGAGTTTGTCGAAGAATGAATTAAGATTTTACTTGGCAAAATGATTGTGGCGAGGGATATGAATGAGTAGCATTCGCGACACCTGTACAAAAAATCAATCACCCAGGCAATAAGTATTAGGAATTATCCATTATTTTCGCACTTATTATTTATTTATAAACCTGTGTCTATTCGCGTTGAAAATTTAATTAAAAAATATGGCAAGCAAAATGCCGTCAATGATATCTCCTTTACCATCAACTCTGGTGAGATAGTGGGATTTCTTGGGCCAAATGGCGCCGGAAAAACCACCACCATGAAAATGTTGACTTGCTTTATCCCACCTACCAGCGGCAGGGCCTTTATCAACGACCTGGATGTAGAAGCAAATGCCATAGAGGTTCGCCGTCAAATTGGTTATTTACCAGAACATAATCCCTTATATACGGATATGTACGTAAAGGAATACCTTCAATTTATTGCCTCTATTTATCACCTTCCGAATACTTCTAAAAGGGTGTCAGAAATGATAGAATTAACAGGTTTGCAGGTGGAACAGAAAAAAAAAATAGGTCAGCTTTCAAAAGGTTACAGGCAACGGGTAGGACTTGCACAAGCCATGATACACAACCCTTCGGTATTGATATTAGACGAACCAACCAGCGGACTAGACCCCAACCAGATTGTTGAAATAAGGAACCTTATCATCACCATAGGAAAGGAGAAAACCGTGATGCTTTCAACGCATATTATGCAAGAAGTAGAGGCCATGTGTACACGGGTTATGATTGTGAATAAAGGCAGCATAGTAGCCGATGGCAAGCCACAGGAATTGAAGCAAAAATTCAGTGCAGATGTCCTGCTGGTAGTCAAATTCAACAATGAATTAAACCCTGCACAGTTAAAAGAATTGGGCCAGCAAGCTGAAATTACTACCGCCAATAAAAACGAATACCATTTAAAAGGCAAAGATGAAGAAGCCTTGAAAAGTATGGCATTTAATTTTGCAGTTAAGAATCAGCTCATGCTTTCGGAAATGAAAGTGATTGAAAATTCACTCGAAGATATTTTTAAAAATGTAACCCGATAATCCAAAGAAAAAAGAAATGTTCAGTATTTTAAAAAAGGAAATAAGGAGTTACCTCAGTTCACTAATCGCTATTATTACCATTGTTGTATTCCTGGTGGCTAACGGCCTTTTTCTGTGGGTATTCAAAGAAACGAATATCCTGGATGCGGGCTATGCCAATATTGACCCTCTGTTCGATCTGGCCCCACTCATTTTTATTTTCCTAATCTCGGCCATTACCATGCGTTCGTTCAGCGAAGAGAAGAAGAGCGGCACTTTTGAAATATTAACCACCAAACCTTTGACCGATATGGACATCATTATGGGTAAATATTTTGCGGGTTTAATCATCGTTATATTCTCAATTTTACCCACCTTTATCTATTTCTATACAGTTTATAAATTGGGTTTACCTGAGGGCAATCTCGATACAGGTGCAATCTGGGGAAGTTATATGGGCCTAATCTTATTAAGTGCCGGCTACGTGGCCATTGGCTTATTTTCCAGTATCGTTACAGACAACCAAATTGTTTCGTTTATCTTAGGTATGTTCCTTTGTTTTTTCTTCTATTCCACCTTCGATTATTTAGGTTCCTTTTCATTCTTTAAGGACACCGACTTTTTTATTGAATGGATGGGCATCAGCTACCATTACCGAAATATCAGCAAAGGGGTAATTGATTCAAGAGACATCGTCTATTTCTTAAGCCTCATTGGTTTATTTTTATGGTTAACAAAAATTATTTTCAGCAGCAGAAAATGGTAAAGGAAAAACAGAAAAAGCGCGGATACAAGCAACAGTCATTCATTGAATTGATCTTGTTGATAGTGGTAATTGCAATCGTTAATATTTTAGCTTCCAAGTATTACAAAAAAATTGACTTGACAAAGGAAAAACGCTTTACCTTATCAAATACATCAAAAGAACTCGCTCAAAAAGTGGACGATCGCATGTATTTTAAAGTCTATCTGGAGGGCGATAATCTTTCTACTAAATTCAAACGCCTAAGAACGGCAACTATTGATATGCTGAGGGAGTTCCGCGACTTAAGTAATAACAAGATTGATTATGAATTTGTAAATGTGCTGAAAGATAAAACTGAAAAGGAAAGCAGTGAAATCATCAAACAGCTAAGTGAGAAAGGGCTAACTTATTACAATGACCTGGAATCGGGAGTGGATCAGCAAAAACGCAACTTGATATTGCCTTGCGCTGAAGTAAGTTATGGCGCTTCAAAAGAATATGCCGTGAATCTTCTTAGCACTGAAATGGGCAAAGCTGAAGAAACTGCCATCAATAAATCCATAGAAAACCTAGAATATGAAATTGCCAATGCTATCCGGAAATGCTTAATTGTAAAACCGCAGAAAATAGCCTTTTTATACGGACATGGCGAACCAGATGAGGCGCATCTGGAGGACCTTAGTTCAGCACTTAGCGATAATTATTCCATCGATAGGTTTTACTTCAACCTAAGAGACGAGGAATTCCTTAGACAGTTTATGGATGATGCAGAAAAGATTAAGGATTATGATTCATTAGGCGCTACCATTATTAAAAAAACATTGCTGATGATGAAGCAATACGATGGCATTGTGATTGTAAAACCTACAGTACCACTTGATAAAGACGAGGCTTATATCCTAGATCAATACATCATGAATGGTGGCAAAACGATATGGATGGTGGATGCAGTAATGGCCGATCAGGACAGCTTGAGAAAATACCCAAAAGCCAATTTTCCAGACTATAACAATGAAAATATGAGGACCATGCTCTTCAATTATGGTGTGCGTTTGAACCCCAATTTATTGCTCGATCTCAATTGCAATAATATCATGCTGAGCGACCCTAACAGGCAAGGAAAGCAAGTGCCCTTTGCCTGGGTTTATTACCCTGTGTTCGCTTTTAGAGGTAATAACCACCCAATAGTTAAAAACCTAGAGGTAGTGTGGGGACAATATAGTGGCACACTCAAGCCTATCGCCCGCAAGGATTTAAAAGTTACCAATCTTTTAATAAGCAGCGATAAAACCAAGCTACAGGAAGCACCTGCCTATATCGACCTAAGTATAGTGGCCAATAATTTCGACAGGAATTACCTCAAGACATTTAAACAAGGTACCCAGGTAGTAGGTGTACTTTTGGAGGGAGAATTCAAATCCAATTTTAAACGCCCTGATAAAATTTACCAGTATCCTGTAAAAGAAAGTTGCAACAACAGCATGATTGTAATAGCAGATGGCGATATCCCCATCAATTATGTTAAGAAAAGCACAGGCGAAATATACCCATTAGGCTTTGATAGGGAAACAGGAAGGCAATTTGCCAATAAAAAATTCCTGTTGAATTGCTTTGATTACCTGTTCGACAAGAGTGGTTTGATTGAGGTGCGGACGAAAGAAATCAACCTGCGATTGCTCGACAGAGCTAAAATAAATGCACCCCTTGAAGAAGATGCATGGCTGAAGGAAAAAACTAAATGGCAACTAGTAAATACTGTTGTTCCGGTAATGGCTGTCATCCTTTTCGGTATCCTGAATTCATGGTATAGGAGAAGGAAATACGCGAGGTGATATAGTATAAACTTCGCCATTTTAGCGCATCACAGAACTTCACATTAATACACGTTACAAAATAAATTATGCATACTTTTCCTCAAAGTATTCTATACATATTTTCCCTCCTAATCGACCCCCCAATAAGTTTATGTCCATATAATAGGAGTCTGAATTAGAAAGTTTGTTGACAAGGTAAGCGAAGTCGAATAAAAGCGGAGTCCACCGCAGCGGATGAGCATTTATTTGACTAGCATAACGAAGTCAGCTGACTTTATAAACAGACGTTATTTAACATAATGATTGAACCCTTCAATACTTTTCAATTTCACCTTTATTAAACTTAGTTTGATATAAGTAAGTGAATTGTTAGTAAGGTTCATGGCAGCAATATCACTCTTATTTGCAAAATAGATATCTCCGTTATAGTCGGTGGCAAATAGTAACTGACAGGTTGAGGGTGTAATGGCAAGGTTTTTAAAATCAAGGCTTATCACTGTCTGGTAACGGCTGTCTATCATAAATAATTCCTTCACATCAATGGGAACTCCTCGTTCATCTGTATATTGTACAATTAAGTTGGTGTTAAATTCAATGGGTTTTAAGGTAAACAGACCGAAGGAACCCAATTGGTTTAGCCTTATTTCTGTTATATTATTGCTATTGACATTCGCCTTCACTTTTTCTCTTACATATTGGAGGTATTCTTCATAACGTGCGTCATTGTTATCGTCGAAACTCTTTGCCCGCTGTTCTAAATGATGCCTGTATTTTTTATAGGCTCTGTCAAATTTTTTAAGTTGTTTTTTTAAGTTTTTATCATCTTCCGCATCCGTAATAAAAGCTGTTAATTGCTTATACCCATCCTCATATTTCAATAATATGATGCAGGTATTTTGTCCGGCATTGTAGTCCACTCTAACATCCTGGTACTTGTAGTTCTTAATAAAATTTTCCGTTAATTCTCGTTTATTCTCAGGGTTAGTCTTTACATTGAAATTAATTCCCTTTAAACATTTCAATTCGCTAAAAATGCCTTGTTCTGTGCGGTCCACGAGTTTAAAATATTGACGTTCCTTATTCCGCTTTTTAGGCGTTACTTTTTGTATTTTCACGAGTGCCTTACCCTTCTTTATGCGAACACCCACTTTCTTTCCATCCTGATTATATTTTTTCCATGCCCTGTCCGGATCTGTGTAAAGTCCTTTATTAGCAAACATAAGTTGCTGGTCATTGAGTTGGTCATTAAGAAAGAAATTAGCCTGCCGTTTGAACCTGGTTTCAAAGGCTGAAGTATCGAAAACAACATAGTTAACTGCATTTCCTTGGTTTTCTATCTTATAAAAATCTATAGGTTCCAAAGTGCTGTTAAACACTGAATTGTAAAGTGTCAAATCCTGCCATGAATTACTTTCGTAATCAAAAAAATTCTCCATCGTACTGTCTTTGGTGATGGGCAATATGGCCTTAATTTGGTAATTCTCTTTGAGGCTTACCTCACTTGTTGCTGTGGTAGCCTGTACATTTATCAAATATCTGTTATTATAATATCCTTGCTGGCCAGCTTCTAGATTTACACCGCCAAAAAGTAATTCTGAGGTTGAAACAATTTCAGATAGTTTAATATAAATAGGCTCAGTGACAGTTGGACTGTTTAAAGCTGAAAAACTATTTTTGGCAATCACCAACCTTAGACCTGAATTGGTTGTAATAATAGCATCTTTTGTTGGGTCGATTTTAAATATTTCTACTTTAGGTTTAATATCATTAACAGGAAAATTAAATTCCACCGGCTTTACAAAGCTGGGATTAAATTCATTTTTAAAAGGGATGAAGAACTTTTCCTCTCCTTCTACTTCTTCACCATATACTGGTATGCCAAGATTCCTTTCTGTAATTATCTGTCCCCTATATAACTTTTCAAGATAGGCTGTTTCAAAAGCTGCCAGCTCGTTACCGGTGGACATATATTTAATGGCAACTGCAGATGACAAATCGCTGGCAATATTAAAAAAAATGGTCACTTTCTCTTCATTCAAATCTTCTATACCCCCATTGGTAAATACTGATAAGTTATCATAAACATAAATTTCTCCAACAAACCTCAGGCTAAGAATATTGAGCGGTAAATCTGTGACCCTATCAACACTCACCCCAAAAACATGTAGTCTTGGATTAAACTTCAAAATCTCTACCATTTCCTTGAGCTGTTGGGGTAGAAAATCTCCTATTATGCGCAGTTCTTGCAGGTTGGGAATCAATTTCAAGTCTTGGAGCGATTCAGGTTTTCCATGAATATAAAGGTAAAGGGCAGTAAGGCGCTTTAATGGTGGAAGGCTCGAGAGTTGCCCAAGCTTATTTTCTTCCAATTTAAGGTGAAGTACCTCAATTTCTACACATGAATCAAAAGTATGATCAGTGATATCACCCTTATAATCCTTTAAATTCAATTCACTGAATTCATAGAAATTCTTGGTTTTATCAAGAATAGATTTAATATCTATGGCATTTTCAAGCTTTATACCCGTTACAAAATTATATTCACTTGCATTGGCTACAAAATCTTGTGCATCCTTAACATTGTTGATAGATAACCTATTAAACCTGTATTTTTTTACATCCTTTAAATTGTAATAATCACTTAATTGTGAATATGCCGAATAGTTTGAAAGTAATATAAAAAAGAAAAAAAGAAGTTTTGTCCTCATGCTATGCCGATATATTTTAGTTGAATTCTATAGTTTAAATTTAGTTGTTCCTTAAAGGCCGCGCTTTGCAGCAAAGGTATTTTAATTTTAGCACAAAAAAGTGCCTCCGAGTTATTAACGGCAATGGCTGTACTATATTGTTTACACAATTTGTAAATTTCGTTTTCAAATCCAAATTCACAGGACAATTCATACACCTCCAATATCTTCTTTTCTATTATGCCGCTCGCTGCAAGACATTCATTAGCGGCATTTCCATAAGCCTCTATCAAACCTGCAACACCCAAAAGTGTTCCCCCAAAATACCGCACTACTACTACCAACACATTGCTTAATTCCAGTCTTTGTATTCGTTTTAAAATGGGTTTACCTGCTGTATTGGCCGGTTCGCCATCATCATTTACCCTGAAATTCTGTTTGTCATAGCCGAGTACCCATGCATAGCAATGATGTGAGGCATCGGGGTACAACTTTTTTAATTCCCCAAGCTTTTCCTTGATTTTTTGCTCATTATTCACATAAAAAGCCAAAGCGATGAATTTACTTCCCTTACTTTTATAGATGCTTTCGGCATCTTTTTCAATTTCAAAATAACTGTCTGAAAACAACATTTCAATTAAGGATGATAGATGGTTAGAATATCTTCTTCCAAATCCTGTACCGAAACAGTTTTGGCTTCAAATTCTGGAGAAGCTAATCCATCTTCAAACAGCAGGGCTTTAGATTTAAACACCCGTAGTTCGTCCCATAAGCTGGCATTGATAAAGGATTTCAACAATTCCGAACCGCCTTCAATTACAACACTTTGAATATTCTTTTCAAATAAGGCCGTACAAATAGTTAGAGGGGTAAACTTTTCCATTTTTATAAACGCCATACCATTGTCCTCCTCATTTTTAATCCCGTTTAATAGTATGGTTGCCTGCGAATGGTCATAAAAATGCAAGTTCCTGTCTTCGGATTTCAACTCCCTGTCAATGGCAATTCTTATCGGATTCCTTCCCTGAACATACCGCACACTCAATGCGGGGTTGTCTTGTAATAAAGTATTTGTGCCTACCATGAAAGCGGCTTCTTCCGTCCTCCACAGATGTAAGAGTGTCCTGGCAATTATACCACTAATTTGCTGTTGCTTAGCTCCTATAAAACCATCTTTTGTTTCCGCCCATTTTAGGATGATAAATGGTCGCTTTTTTTCATGGAAGGTAAAAAACCTTTCATTCATTTTTTGACATTCTTTTTCTATCATACCCGTTTCTACTTCTATATTGGCAGCTTTTAAAATCGCTATACCTTTGCCAGCGACCTTTGCATTGGGATCGGTACAACCTATCACCACTTTTTTTACCTTATGTTTTACCAGTAAATTTGCACATGGGGGTGTTTTCCCAAAATGGGAACAGGGCTCCAATGAGACATAAACAGTGGCTTCATTCAACAATTCTGGGTTTTCAACACTGTTAATTGCATTCACTTCAGCGTGAGGTCCACCATATTGGCGGTGAAATCCTTCGCCAATAATTTTATCTTCATGCACTATAACACAACCTACCATTGGATTTGGCGCCACATGCCCCCTGCCCATTCCTGCCAATTGTAGGCATCTTTGCATAAAATAGTCGTGGAGCATTGTAATGTTGCAAAAATACTCAATTTTTGTAATCCCCTTTGCACAAACACTAATTTTGACTAATTCTGAGGCTTATACCTATACTATTCAATCAGTAAATCCAAAAACTAATTTGGATGAAGCAAGAGCGATTACCAAGCTATTGTTTTCAGAAAAATACGACCTAAACCCTTCAAAGTTAATCTCAAAGAAAGACGAGATATTTTCATTTCAGGCGGATTTAATAACTGTAATTGAAAGGCTGCAACAAGATGAACCCATACAATACATCATTGGGCATACCTATTTTAATGGACTTAAAATTTCTGTCAATAAAAATGTACTGATACCAAGGCCAGAAACAGAAGAATTAGTATACTTGGCAAAGGAGTTAGGACTCGAAAACGCCAGAATTATTGCTGACATCTGCACCGGTAGCGGTTGTATTGCATTATCCGCATTATCATTTCCGGGTAATAACAAAATAATTGCCACTGACATTTCCAAAACAGCATTGGCAACGGCAATTGCTAACGAAAAATCAAATTTCAGTCATTCTGTTATTCAATTTGAACATCATGATATCTTGACAAGAGAATGGCCTTATGAATTGCCAGATATGGTGATTTGTAACCCTCCCTATATCGAAAGAAAAGAGGCAGGAATCATGTCGAAAAATGTATTGCAATACGAGCCCCATTTAGCCCTTTTTGTGGAGCACAACGACCCGCTTTTATTTTACAAGGCAGTTATAATGACCTTTCTACCTCATAAGTTCCCAAAAGTATTTTTTGAGATTAATCCACTAAACAGCTTGGCCTTAAAGGGTTTTTGCACAATTAACTTGTTGGAATGTGAAATAATAAAAGATATGCAGGGTAAGCTAAGATTTGCAGTTATTTCCAAATCAACGAAATAGTGGATTTCGAAGGAGAATCAGAGCTGTAAAGGAAGGTTCGATGATGAGGTAAGCAAAGTCAACAGACTTTATAAATAAACTCTAAATAAAAATTCATAAATTTGCAGTCCTTTATGCAACACTTATTTGCCGTTAACAGAAACAAGGCCGAGGCACCTGTCATGGCTACATTCTTTATTGTCGGTATTTTTTTTAGTATTGCCTTTTATCCCAGTTTCAGGTGGGGTGCTTTTCTGCTTTTTCCAATGCTGGCCGGTATTTTCCTTATAATTAGGAAATTAAGGATGGGCTTTTTTAAACGCCAGTGTTTTATATTTATGGATGATGAGGGGATTAGATACTGCCTGCATTTATACCAAAAACCAGTTTTCATTGCATGGTCAAAAATTGAAAAAATCACCTTCCAGATGTATGAAATTAACATAAGGATTAGGGAAACTGGCGAAGTGGTAAGCCTACAAATAGGATACCTCAAACACCCTGAAGAGTACGAAGAATTAAAGGGCGTATTGGATGCCAAAATGATGTAATCTATTTCAATTTCAACAAGGCAACATTCTCAACATGATGGGTATGGGGGAACATATCCACCGGCTGAACCTTTACTACCTCATAATATTCTGAAAGCAAGGCAATATCTCGTGCCTGAGTCGCTGTATTGCAACTGACATAAACAATCCTTTCAGGTCTTAATGCAATTATTTTGTTGACCACATCCGGGTGCATGCCGTCTCTTGGTGGATCCGTTATGATAACATCAGGCTTACCGTGCTTTGCAATTAAATCATCGTTCAGTACCAATTTCATATCTCCGGCGTAAAAATGTGTATTGTCAACCTTATTGACTATCGCATTTTCCTTTGCATCCATTATAGAAGATTCAACATATTCAATCCCCACCACCTGACTGCAAAAGGCTGCCACAAATAATGCTATAGTTCCCGTACCTGTATATAAGTCATATACATTTTCATATCCTTGCAATGCTGCAAAATCCCTTGTAATCTGGTATAATTTTAAAGCCTGAGTAGTATTGGTTTGGAAGAATGATTGCGGCCTTATTTTAAATATTAAATTTTCAAATTGTTCCAGTAGATAAGTCGCACCGCTATAGTTCACTACGCCAAGGTCCGTCCAAGTATCATTCTGTTTATTATTCACCACATAATTCCATGAAATAACTTCTGGAAATTGGGCTGAAATGTGATCAAAAATCCCTGAGATGGCTTTACTATTCTCATCTGTAACAATCAACACCACCAGATATTCATTTTTACTATTGTTGCGAATAACAACATTTCTCAACCAACCTGTTTGTTGCCTGATATCAAAAAACTCAAAATTATTCTGCACAACATATTCCATTAACGCTTCCCTTATTTTATTGGCAGTATCCGTAATGATATGGCAATAATCTATATCCATTACCTTATCAAACATCCCCGGAATGTGAAATCCGAGGGCGGGCAATCGTTTAGGATTCTCTTTGTCAAAAAACTCTTCCCAGGCTTTATTACTGAAAGTAAATTCCACCTTATTGCGGTAATTGAAATTTTGATCGCAGCCTATAATTGGCGCATAATTCCCCACTTCCACTTTAGCAATTCTCTGCAAATCATTCTTAACTTGTTGCGCCTTAAAGTTGAGCTGCGTAGCATAGCTTACATGCTGCCATTTGCAGCCTCCGCATTTACCAAAATGACTGCATTGAGGCTTAATTCTCAATTCAGAAGCCTTCACTAATTCAGTCATGCGGCCTTCAGAAAACGACTGCTTTTGTTTAGTTATTTGTATATTTACTATATCACCGGGAGCGGCATAAGGCACAAAAATGACTTTCCCCTCTTGCTTCGCTATCGCTTTGCCTTCGGCGGCAATTCCGGTAATTTCTATGTTCTCTAGTAGCGGAAATTTTTTTTTCTTAAAATGCATTTCTATTTTTAATAGGCAATAAAAAACCCTTCTATTCAAAGATAAAAGGGTTGTTATTTGCGTTTATTTTATTTATTGATCCAGGTATTTAAAATATCATTAAATCCTACAGGTTCTCTATAACCTGGGTAAGCAGATACTAATGACATATCGTCCAATGCTTTCCAGAAAAATGTAGTAGGGTAACCTGAGTTCCTACCTCCATTATTAAGCATTTGCAAAAAAGCTTCAGAGCTTAAATCCTGCCCATTAATTTTATGCACACCATTGTTTTCAGGGTTAAACTTAACAGCAACGAAATATTTGTTCATTTTGGTGATAATATCTGCATTGGTGTAGGTTTCTTTGTCCATTACCTTGCACCAGTAGCACCAATCAGTATAGGCATCAACTATAAGAATCTTTTTTTCTTTCTTCGCTTTGGCATACCCATCCGTTGGCGAATACCATGTCAATTTTTCGGCATCTGGTGGAGCAGTGGCAGTAACTTCCTCCTTTTTCTTTTTTGGTTTAGGTTTTGGCTTACCTGCAAATGTAGCGGCTACAAATACACCAGAAAGCAATATAATAAATGCTATGACAACTGTTTTTTTCATAATTTCTATAAAATCTTTACTTGATACAAATATAATCAAAAATCTAGCCAAAAAAATAGAGTTGCTTTCAATTTATCGATTATTACCTAATTTTGACAGGTATGTTTTTATATACTTTTCCTACTGACATTGTCCTCAGAACAGTAATTGTTTACCTTTTTTTGATTGGTGGACTTCTCTTGTTTGGTAAAAAGGAACTATCTCAATTGAGCATTACGGATCTGGTATTTATACTGCTCATTAGCAATTCGGTGCAGAATGCCATGGTTGGCAGCGACTCCAGCTTGGAAGGTGGCTTAGTAGCCGCTACATTCCTTTTCATTCTAAATTTTATCTTCAGAAGATTAAATTTCCGTTTCAAATTATTCAGGAAAATAGTTGAAGGTGAGCCGATTGTATTAATTTATGAAGGTAAATTATTAGAAAAAACCCTAACCAAACAACAAATAACACACGAAGAAATAATGGCAGCCATTCGGGAACATGGCTTAAAAGAGCCAAAAGATGTGAGCATGGGTATGCTTGAAATAGATGGCAGTATTAGCATTATTTCATATTCGGGAGAAAAAAAGACCCATTATGTAAGGAAACGAAAAAAAAGATTCACAAAAAAAGGTTCATAGTTCGTTCTTGAACTTAATAAACCCATTGAAACCAGCGGATCAGGAAAACATCATTCAATCGGAAATAACGTTTATCCCCCTCCTGGATTTCAGAAACAAGATCTTGTTGGATAAGCGATTCTATGGCTCTCTTTACCGCTGATGCTGCACTCAATTTATGTTTTGCCAAGAATTTCTGGGAATTAGGCTCATATACCTTTTCTTCCAGCGCAATAGCACGAGCCACCTGCCATTGTAGTGTAGAAAGCATAGCCCTGTAATTATGAAAATAAGATTCTTTTTCCTTTAGAATCTTCGACATCATAACCCTTATTTTTTGCTCTGTAATAATTTTATTCGAAGCATATAAATTATTACATAAATATTGCGTATACCAGGTATGCCGCATCGTAAATTCTAGTATTAAGCTCACTTCCGTTTTTGTAATTCTTTGGCGCTTTTTATTAAAATGCTTTAAAATAAAAGTGGTGTATTCTTTTTCACTAATCTCATTCAGTTCAATCCATTGGGTACTCTGATAGAAAGGGCGTTTGGCATGACTGAACATATCCAAAAGCATAGATTTATGACTGCCTGAAAATATAAAATTAACATTAGGGGTTTGTTGAATTAAATCTCTCAACAGTGCCTCAGTTCCTTTCTCCTTATAATATCCAATTTGCTGGAATTCATCAATGCCCCAAATAATTCTATATTTGAGCGTGCGCAGATAGACAAAAATGTTCTCAAGGGTCTTAATGGAATCCTGTCGATTTTGAAAATCGAACGTAAGTTCAGGTAAGGCTGTTAAAGGATCAATTGAAACTTTGGGAGCAAATGCTTTAAATACAGACCCTACCCATTTGAGAATACTGCGCTTTGGGGCAAGCTCTTTAAATAATACAGCACCCAATTTAGCTGCTAATTGTTCGGTATTATCTGTATTAAAGATGTCAGAATATAAGAATTTCGTTTGTTTATTGCGCGATAATAAGTGCCCAATATGAAAAATAAGACCCGTTTTACCCATCTTTCGAAGTGAAAAAAGCGTAATATTGCGTCCATTATTAAGCGCGCTGGCAATATCCGAAGTTTCCTTCTTACGGTCGCAAAATGATGCTGTATCTACGTATCCTTGAATAAAAAACGGATTTACATCTTCAAACATATCACAAAGATACTTAACAAAATGCGTTTAACAAAATGCGCAACGCGTTTTGTTAAATAAAAAAACGCCTTATTTACTCTGATTTACTTTGTAATATCTGCTTTGCACCATCCAATTGGTACATTTTCTGCGCAATTTCTGCCTGTTCATCCGTCCATTTATTATAGGTGCGAATAGTTTCACTGATCTCGCTCAGGTACCTGTTCCTTGAAGGTGGAATAATAAATATCTTTTCACTCATCTCATCGCTAGCCTCATAATGCGACTTGAATGTAGAACCTGTTTTAGCATCTAAAGCATCAATCAGGGTGCGGTAAAGTGTATTCATTCCCGGGTCGTTGAACTGACTGGCAATGGTACCGAATACAGGCATTGTATCTGCTTCCTTATCAAATAATTTATGATTGCGCTGGAACTGCTTTTTTACATCTCTGACCGCATCTGCTGCGCCCTTTTTATCAAATTTATTAACAGCAATAATGTCTGCAAAATCCAACATATCAATTTTTTCCAGTTGTGTCGCCGCACCGTATTCCGGCGTCATAACATATAAGGTAGCATCGCTGTGGTCAGTAATTTCCGTATCACTTTGACCAATTCCACTGGTTTCCAATAAAATGAGGTCAAATCCGGCAGCCTTAAGAATCAGTAAGGCATCGTCCACATGTTTGCTCAAGGCAAGATTACTTTGTCTGGTGGCCAAAGAACGCATATATACCCGTGGATTCCTGATACTATTCATGCGTATCCTATCGCCTAAAAGCGCGCCACCTGTTTTACGCTTACTAGGGTCAACGGAAACAATCGCTATGGTTTTATCTTTGAAATCAAATAAAAACCTGCGCACAAATTCATCTACAAGGCTACTTTTACCTGCTCCACCCGTACCAGTAATTCCCAATACAGGCACTTTTTTGCTTTCTGTCGCTTTTACCAATTTTTCCTTATACGCTTTAAATTCATCAGGAAAATTTTCGGCACATGAGATTAATTCCGCAATTACCTTGGGGTTTTTTTCCGTAATTCCTTTTACGTCAAACTTAATATTACTGCCTGTGGCGTAATCAGATTGTTCAACTAAGTCATTTATCATACCTTGCAAACCCATTGCCCTGCCATCGTCTGGATGATAAATTCGCGCAATTCCATAAGCCTGCAAATCAGCTATTTCATCAGGCAAAATAGTACCTCCACCCCCACCAAATATTTTAATATGACCAGCTCCTTTTTGCTTTAACAGATCATACATGTATTTGAAATATTCATTGTGCCCACCTTGGTAACTGGTCATAGCAATAGAATTCGCATCCTCCTGAATGGCAGTATCTACTACCTCCTCTGCGCTGCGGTCGTGGCCAAGATGGATTACTTCACAACCAGTGGCTTGGATAATCCTACGCATCACATTGATAGCGGCATCATGCCCATCAAATAAAGAGGCGGCTGTTACGATTCTAACTTTGTGTTTTGGCTGATAGATGGTTTGTTCCATTCCGAATTTTATCGTTTAATACAACAAACCTACAAAAAAAAAACCAAATGTACTCATGCCAGTACAAGAATAGGTTCCCTAAAATACTGGAACTTGAAGGTTATGTTTACTATTTTATAAGAATTGCATATTCCATTTACCAAAAATTGTTAACAATTTTAAAGTTAATTTAATGAAAGAAAGCTAAGATTATCTGTAAATGATAATGGCTCCAAAAATGCTTAAGTCAATGGGGAATTTACCACCTAAGCCAGCTGAGAACACTTAAGAAGAAGACGCTGAAGCATCTTGGATAACCCTGATGGTTTCGGGGAGCGTCTATAAGGTTTTTAGCTCACCTCAGAGATTGCCTTCTTAAGTGTTCTAAACAGTTTCATAATCACTCACAATCCTAACAATTAACAAACTTTAATCGAAACTTCTTTTTGAATTAATTCAAAAAACTAATGTGAACTTAGGTGCCTTAGAGCCTGCCCTGAACTTGATTCAGGGTGGTTATGGTTCTATAAAAAGCTAAAGCCAATAAGGAATTTACCAATACAGCTTAACAGGTTTAGAAATTGTAGAATACTTAATAACAAGTCATTGATCTCTTTTATTAAACCCTTAACACCTTTACTTAAATTGCCTTAATTCCTGAATAAATTTTGCAACCGGGAACCCCATTACATTGTAATAACATCCTTCTATCTTCTGAATTCCAACATAACCAATAAATTCCTGTATGCCATAAGCACCTGCCTTATCCAACGGTTTAAAATTATCCAAATAGTAGGTTATCATTTCATCTGATAACGCATTAAAATAAACTTTGCTCTCATCGTAAAAAGAATGGGTAAAGTTATTTCCCTGCACACAAACGGCAGTATAGACCGTATGCATTTTTCCAGATATTTTTTTCAACATTAACCTAGCCTCTTCAACGTTTTCGGGTTTATTTAAAACTTCATCTTGCAACCACACCACTGTATCAGCCGTTACCAAAAGCTCGTTGCCCTTTAAATCACCTTTGAATGCTGCATTTTTTTTCTTTGCTAGGAATACAGGAATTTCGTGTTCTTTTAAACCCGGATCAAAATCTTCCGCTACATCAATCTTAACGACGTCTAATTCAAACCCACTTTCTCTCAAGAGCATTTGTCTGCGTGGACTTTGCGAAGCCAATAAAATTTTGTATTTAAAAAAAGGAGGCATAAAACTTCTAAATAAATAACAAATTGATAATGCCTAAAACCATAATATACTTTAATAACTCACTTGACCCGTGATAGGCTTTATTTGTTTTTGCGTTTGAAAGATGGTTAATGAAATAGAACAGGGATACAACAATAACACTCATAATCACAGAACAAATCTTCATTCCTATACCCCATGTTAAAACTGCGTAAACTCCACATAGCATTATTAGAATAGACATTACAACAAAGATTAATATTTTGCTTCCTTTTTCTCCCATTACGATGGCATAAGTTTTTAACCCTATAGCTCTATCACCTTCCATATCCTGTAGATCCTTCACCATTTCTCTTATTAAACTTGTGAGAAATGCAAAAATAATATACCCTAAAAAATTTAAAAAACTGTAGGCGGGGAAATCCACAAAACTTATCTTATTGTGATATTTCAATAAGCATATTGCAATAACGGAAGCACTGCAAATAGCCACCACTATATTTCCAATCAAAGGAAGACCTTTAAGCCTTATTGCATAAATTGCCAGCATAATGACAATACTTAAGTTAACATTCATATACCTGAAACTGAAGTACCAGGAAATACATAGAGAAAAAACAGTGAGGATACCATATAAAATCCAAGCACCTTGCTTTGAAATAAACTTTCCTACAGTCAGCAAATGCGGCTTATTTATTTTGTCTGCCTCCACATCAAAAATATCATTGATAACGTACCCGGCAGCGGCGGTGAGTACCGCTGGCAAAATCAATAAAATTGCATCCATCCAATGAGACAGAAGGTCTGGGCTCTTAAACTTAAATAACACAATTGACATTGTCAGTGCTACAATAGCAAGGTTGATCGGCCTGACAATCGTAATTTTTTTCTTCACTTTACAAAAGTGCGGATAAATTTTATTTTACAATCAATTATCTTCGCACAAATGTTTAAAACCAAATGGTGGCTTATACCATGTTTGTATTTTATCGCAATATGGGTCGTATTTGCACTACAGCCTACTTTCGATAATGATGTATATGCATTATACCCTCTTGACCCTCATCACCTTTTGGGTATAATCACTACTGTTTTCCTCCATGCTAACCTATTGCACATCGCTTCAAACTCACTGCCCCTGATCGTGTGCTTACTCAGCCTGTTTTACTTTTACAGGAATATCTCCATCAGTGTTTTGTTGATATGTCATATTGTTACCGGCTTATTTATTTGGGTATTCGCACGACCTGCCTATCATATCGGTGCTAGCGGATTAGTATATGCATTGGTTGTATTCCTTTTAACCAGTGGTTTTATTAGGCACAACAAGCAATTAAAATATTTAGCCTTGGCTGTATTAAGCATCCAGAGTGGATTGATATGGGGTATTGTGCCTCAGGGAAATAATATCAGTTGGGAGAGCCATTTGATTGGTGCTATTATTGGTATAATCACTGCCATCATTTTCAGGAATAAAGGCCCATTGCCAGATGAAAAGTTCCAATGGAATGAGGAAGATTACTCCCCACAGCACCAGCAGCATGACCAAGATGAATATGAAAAATTCGGAAGAAACAATAGCTAAAAACTAGATGATTGTATCATTTTGAAAGAAATCTACAATAGTTTTTATTTAAAATTCAGTTTTTATTCGGAATTAATAATGAATATTGTAAAATGAAAATTTTGCTTATCGAAGATGAAGCCGAACTCGCAGAGGATATAGTACATTACCTCTCAGATCAGGATTTCCTCTGCGAATGGGCTAAAGACATTGGTAATGCCAGGGGAAAAATCAGTCAGTATGACTACGATTGTATATTGCTCGACCTATCATTACCCGATGGAGATGGCATGGAAATTCTCAATGAATTAAAAAAACTGGATAAAACTGAAGGTGTAATTGTGATTTCTGCCAAGGAAAATATGGCAGTCAAAATAGAGAGTCTCAGGAGTGGTGCCGACGACTATCTTACTAAACCATTTCATTTGGCTGAATTATTAGCCCGCGTGCAGGCCTTAATACGGCGCAAAAACTTTAATGGCAGCAACCTTATTCGATCCGCTGAAATTGAAATAGACCTGCTTAAAAAAACTGTAGCAATTTCAGATCGGACACTTATCCTAACTAAAAAGGAATATGAACTATTACTATACCTTATTGGCAACCAGAACAGGGTATTATCCAAGGGCGCTATTGCTGAGCATCTTTCTGGCGACCAGGCCGACCTGCTAATCAACCACGATTTCGTTTATGCCCATATTAAAAACCTTAAGCGAAAACTTATTGACCTAGGTTGTGGCGACTATATAAAAACAATTTACGGAATAGGTTACAGATGGCAATTATGACACAAAAACTTCTCAATAAGACCCTAAGGATATACATCGTTTTCTCTGTGATAGTGCTTGTGATAACTGCACCACTTTTCTTTATACTTACTCAATATGTTCAACTTGTGGAAGCCGACGAAATACTCTTGCTTCGGAAGCTTGAATTTGAGAAATACAACCTCAAAACGTTAAAAACTATCGATCTGGAGAAATGGAATTTATGGAACCGGGATACCCGCATAGAAATGAAGGATTTTGCCACTAGGGACAATCAGTTTTCCAATGAATTCTATCCAAATATTATGGATGGTGACGAAGAGCCCTATCGCATATTAAGATCCCCAATAATTATAGAAGGTCACCCATATTTGCTATTCCAAAGGATCAATATGATAGGATCAGAAGATACAATGTATTCACTTCTAGCGCTCTTTGTCACGATTTTGCTGCTTATGCTCGTTAGTCTATTCATTATTACAGGCAAGTATTCAAATCGGCTCTGGCAGCCATTTCAGGAAACACTGCAGCAATTGGAAGCTTATGATATTGGCAATCCTAGCAGCATCAATTACCCCGATACAAATATTGATGAGTTTAGAAGAATGAACTCAGTTATTGAAAGGCTTATTTCACGTAATCTTTCAGTTTACAATACCCAAAAAGAATTTGTTGAAAATGCAGCACACGAACTACAGACACCTTTAGCAGTAATGAGATCCAAACTTGATAATCTAATGCAAGAAGACCTTTCGTTAAAAGAGGCTAAAACCATAGATGCATTAAATTATTCTATTGAAAGGCTTACCCAGTTAAATAAAAATATGTTGCTGTTATCGCGAATAGAATATGACATCTATTCGGGCCAGGAAAACATACTGCTTAATGATGTTTTAACTAGACAGATGGATTTTCTTTCAGAACAACTTACAGATGTAAAAACGGAATTACTATTGATTGAACCGCTCACTGTAAATGCCAACAAAAGCCTCCTTGAAATTTGCCTCAGCAACCTGCTTGTAAATGCCATTCGACATAATGTAAAGGACGGTTATATGAAGGTAATTATTGAAAATGGCTCTATTAAGATTATCAATACAGGTAAAGCAGAATCTTTGGATAACGGGCAACTTTTTAGTAGGTTCTCAAAGCAAGACAATAGCAAATCAGGCACTGGACTTGGTTTGGCCATAGTTAAAAGAATTGTCGAGCTAAATCACTGGCAAATTGATTATAAATTTGAGAACAATCTGCACATTTTTATTCTGAAATTTAATCAGCAGATTTCTCAATTATAGCACCTATTTTTCTCCTATTATAAATAAACTATTCCCTTTTCTTTTTTGATTTCCTCTTTGCTTTTTTTGGAACCGTTTCAGGCGTTTCTTCCCAATCCCTCTTCACCCTTGATTTCTTAATAATTATAGCCACGAACCGGGCATAATTCTCTGGTGCATTAGAAATAATAATCACCTCCTTCAGTATATTTTCAGTGTAAGCACCGTCTTTAACAAAACCAGTGCTATGGAATTCAACATGTATCACTCCCCTTTCACCGGGCTTTATAGTGCCCTTAGTATAGGAAGGATGCGTGCAACCACAGGCCGGCCAAGCCTGCTTAATCACCAAGTCTCCGGTGCCGATATTGGTAAAATTAAAATCATATTGAACCGTATCGCCTTCCTGCACGATACCAAAATTGGCCGTGTCAACATCAAACTTAATGAGAGGCACCACTTGTGACTGTCCACCTATTTTAAAAAAAAACGT
>JBBQIF010000001.1:0-25658 GCA_038324665.1 Bacteroidia bacterium | reverse complement strand
CATAGTGAACATCCTACCTCCCTGAGCCATGATAGCATGACAAACAAATAAGGTGAAGATTAAACAGGCAATTTTTATTTTTGAATAGCGCATCTTTATATTAGTAAAGGGCAAATTTGCTTAAAAAAAACGAAAGAACTACAATCAATACATAAATTGAAGAAAAAAACTAGATTATATCTAAAGAAGGTATAGAATTCAATAATATATACACTAAAAATACACATTAAAATAGCACTTAACACTCTATTTGCCAATTAATTGCAATATTTTGCAATATTTTACTCAATTTATTTAGTTGTTTAACTCAATATATTAAGTATTATTACTAAGTAAAGTGCGTTATTTTACTTAATATGATAAGTATTTTAACTTTAGTAATTGATTAAATATGAAAATAAATGTATCTTTGTAATGTTATGAAACAGATCATACGCAACAGTCAAGCGAAATTAGTAGAGCGTTTGAAAGAACCACGTTCATTCATACAGGTACTCGTTGGGCCGCGGCAAGTTGGCAAAACAACCATGGCAAAACAGCTTTTAAAATCTCTCAAAGAACCGGGTACCTATATTACTGCTGATAATATTTCAAATGCAGATGGTCAATGGCTAGCCACACAATGGGAAATGGCCCGAATAATACAAAAACAAGTGCCGACCAAACCTTATATTCTTGTAATTGACGAAATACAAAAAATAGACAATTGGAGTGAGGTAGTAAAGCAATTCTGGGATCAGGATACTGCCGATGAAATTCCAATCAAAATTATGCTGCTTGGATCTTCCAGGATACTAGTGCAACAAGGCCTCACTGAATCATTACTAGGTAGGTTCGAAAAACACTATATAAGCCATTGGAGTTATACCGAAATGCAAGAAGCCTTTAAAGTTTCCCTTAATGAATATATTTGGTTTGGCGCCTATCCCGGTGCGGCTGGCATTATGCGCGATGAAGAGCGATGGAAAAACTATATTTCAGATGCTATAATTGAACCAGCCATTTCAAAAGATATTTTGATGCTTACGCGCATCGACAAACCTGCATTGATGAAAAAATTATTTGAACTCGGATGCAGTTATTCCGGCCAAATACTTTCCTTTACAAAAATATTGGGACAACTTAAAGATGCAGGTAATACAACAACCTTATCCAATTATGTGAGTCTCTTGGATACCGCTGGCCTATTATCTGGTCTCGAAAAATTTTCATTTAATAAAATAAGACAGCGCAGTGCTTCGCCAAAATTTCTAGTGCAAAATACCGCCTTGATGAGTGCCTATTACCCTCATACATTAAAAGAGGCTATTGCCGACCGCCAACTTTGGGGAAGGATAACAGAATCTGCTGTGGGGGCTTATCTTTATAACCAATCCATAGAGGGAAGATATTCCCTTACCTATTGGCGTGAAGGAAACGAAGAAGTTGATTTTGTTTTGCAAAAAGATAAACGAATCGTGTGCATTGAGGTAAAAAGCAACTTGGAAAAAAAGGAGGTAAACCACTCCTCTTTCTTGAAACAATATCCAAAGGCAAAAACGATCCTAATAGGCGGTAGAAATGGCATACCTCTTGAAACATTTTTTAAGATGGATCCAAGGGATTTATTTTGAGTGTTTGAGAAGGCATGGTTATTCAATAATTGTTTTAGTAAATTTATTGTAAATAAGTTACTTCAGAAAGGAGTTCCTGAAACCATGTCGATAATATTTGTTACTCTATAACAACCTTAAAAATCTGCGATTGGTTGTCTTTATATACCAATCTCAAATGGTAAACCCCTTTAGCATAGCCGGAGGCATCTATTCGGTATTCTTTGTTACAATTAGTAACTGATTCAACCAGGCGTCCATCCATGCTCAATAATTGAAAGTCTAAATTCCCTTCACTTTGAATTGTCAGCATATAAGAAACAGGATTAGGAAATACACTTGTTAATGGCAATTTATGCAGATTGGAAATACTATTGGTTTCATAAAACCCATTGCAAAGTATCGCACCACTATCGCCAACTATAAATGCAATGGAATCATTCTTCATTGTGGCTGAATTCAGCGGATGAACAGTGAAAGCAGTGTCAAGTTTATTAGGGACTGACATCCATTCTATAAAACCTTTTTTCTGATTTATCTCACCAACACTTATCACTGAGTCTCTCTTGGACTTAATAATTTCATGTATTTCTGGATGGTATCCTACAAACAAGCTTGGACTTTCAACCCACGCCTTTCCCCCATCAATACTAAAAATTGTACTTGCGTAACCCGGAATATGAGCAGTTCCCCCTATAATTATATATCGGGAAAGATATCGCAAACATAAAATGCTATGACCTATTGAGGCCTTCACCGTATCCCAACTTATACCCCCATCAAATGTCCTATAAACATACCCTGAATCTCCGCCAATAATGCCAGTAAATGTATCATAAAAATCAATGGCGTTAATTGCCTCAGCAGGATTCCATGAAAACCCATTAATATTCTGCCAGTTACCTTTCACCTGTTTCCCTACCATTTTCCCTTGAAAAAAGGCTGAACCCACTTGATAGCCATTGTCTTCGTTAAAGTAAAATATTTTTCGTGGTGCAATATTGACATTGCTATTGGGTGTCCATGTTAGTCCTCCATCCGTAGTTTTGTATAAGACGCCTTGGTAAATAGGGTTCGCATGATTACCTTGAACAATATAACCCACTTGGGTGCTTACGAATTTTACATCTACCAGGTCGTTCCCCCAGTTGGGTTTGAAAACAATTCCTTTTATTTTAACCCTGTTCCATATTTTACCTCCATCTATACTTTTGAGCAATAGGCTATCACTACCGCATATATATCCAGTTTGTTCATCCCCAAATGAAACACTGTACAAATCATTACTCAAATTAGTTGCAATGGGCTTCCAGTAATCTTGTCCGTTTGTGCGATGTACACAAATCAACAATACGAATGTTAAAAGAATTTTATTTTTCATAGTATTAATTATATTGGTACAAAAATCCATTTAAAATTAGTACTTAACGTGGTAGAATTATCACAAATTATGGTAGAATTCTAACTATTACAACTAACAGTTTACTCAACTTTAACAAACTTCGCAGTAAACAACTCACCGTTGCAAATAACCTTAAGGGTATAAACTCCTGAAGCTATCCCTGCAAGGTGGATATTGTAGTCCTTGAATGGTGGGTAAACCAAATCATCCTGGAAAATATTCTTGCCAGTGGCATCCGTTATCTGGACAAATATTTCGCCCGATAACTGGTTCATGGCAAAATGAAGTTCGTCTTTTACAGGGTTAGGGTAAATGGAAATCTTATAATCCTTAAACTTGGCTGGATCGGAATTATCAATAGTTTTACAAATTGTATCAGAACAGAAGATATCATCCTGTTGAATTTTACAAATGCTGAATTTACCATAATTTTGGTAGTTATGCATGGCCTTTGGCTCATTTTCCACAGTCTGGAATCCATCGCCCCAATTGATAAAATTCTTATAGCTATTTTTATCCGCTTTTAAGTCAACCGTCTTTAAAATAACTTGTTCAATATCAAAATTATTTGCTGAAAAATCACTGACGATCATCTGAACATTTACCATACTCGTATCACTGCAACCATCAGAAATAGTAGCCATGTAATTTGCACTTTTCGTATCTTTAAACAACTGGTTTTTACCTCCAGGAAGATTATCCCAGGTAACATTTGAAGGCAAGGCTGAATTAACAACAAAGTTCACCGGCAAATCGCTGTAACTACATTTTTTAATAAGTACTGGTGATATATTTAATTTCGGTGTGACAATCACATGGATGGTTTTTGATAAAGAATCATTGCAACCATCTGCCAAGGAGCAGGTGTATGTTTTGGTTTGAAATGAATCTGCCCAGATTACATTTGTTTTTTCATTTCCCCAATAATATTTCAATGAATTTGTTTTACCTCCTGCACTATTAAAAGTCAATGGTAAGGCTTTTCCATAGCACGTCATCGTATCATTATTCTCTATTAATTGCAAGGGTTCATAAGCATATATTTTCATTGTGTCGCTCATGCCGGGTGTAGTACATCCATCCGAAATAAGGGCTATGATATTTTGTGAAACTAAAGGTGTATAACTTACATTTTGCCCTGTTTTAGCAATAGGCAGCCACTGAATAACCTGTTTGGAAGGTAGGCCACCAGTGTATTGTGCTGACAGATTTACGGCCTTACCATTGCACAACGTATCCACAGGATCAATCTTAATTTTCAAAGGATCCCACAGAAATATTGGAATAGTATCATAAGCTTCTAAACTGCACCCATCACTCAACCTAACCGTATAAACAGTTGATTTTTCTGGCACGATACTCGGTGTATCTCCGCTCAGGTTATTATCTCCCCAAGTTATAACCCTTGTACTTAACCTGCCACCCTGAGGAGTTAATTTGAATTTTAAAACATTGCCACTGCACAAAGTATCATTGTTTACTTCGAGTGAGAATTTCAATGCAGGTAAAACATTTATGGTAACAGAATCAGAGGCTGGTTTTTCAGTACAATTGTCTGTCACCGTCACTTTAAACATTTTGGTTTGTTGCAATGTAACTAGTCTTACCTTAAAAGCAAAACCCTTATCACTCCAAAAATAACTATAGCTTCCGCTTCCACCACTAGCATAGGCCTTTAGTGCACCCTGACTGCCAAAGCAAATAGTTGAATCATTCAAAAGATCAACCTTTAAAGGATCGCGCATTTTTATATATACTTTTTTAACCGTGGTATCCGGGTAACAATTGTCAAAATAATAAAGTGTTACTGTTTGATTGTGTGTAATCTTTTTGCTTAAACTATTCTGTAAATAAGCTGAATCTTCTGTCTTAAACAACAATTTCTGGAACCCCGGTCTGCCACCACTAAGAGTAGGACTAATCTTAATTGTCTCACCAACACATGCAATAAAGGTATCCTTTATTGTAATAACAGGAGCAGGAAATAAGGTATAATCATTCCGACCGTTGGTTTTGGCTGGTTTGGTTAAATCTTTAGTCTTAATTGATCCACACAGGTTTTTTATCTCTGCCCAAAGATTAATCGGTCGGTTAATTTTATTGACAAAATAAGGCAAGGTGCTTTTTTGCAAAAGTAAAGAATAGGACAATGAATCATTATACCAAGAAATTGTAGATGGTATTTTGCTGATTACCTTAACAGAATCTAAAGTTATACTGCCTTTGCAAACGATAGTATCCTTATTGAAAAATTGGACATTAAGAATTGAATCCAGTCTTATAACAGCATTCCTTGTATAAACTGGGGCGAGGCAAATATTCCTGTAACTTCTCCTTACTGAATAGGAAAAATCAGCAACGAAAAGTTTAAAATTAACCGAATCATTAAAATTAGAAATGCCGCTCCACGTCATCCCACCATTATTGCTGTATTCCCACAATGAAGTCAAAGGATTGGTGCCAATCGCTTTAGATTTCTCATAGAAAATATTGGAATAGCAGGTACTACTATCCTTTGGTTGTATAGTAATTCTCGGAGGAAGGTTGGTATTGTTAGGAGTGGCGCTAATAGCGACGCAACGCTGACTTTCTGCCCCATTTTTACCACTTGATGAAACAGCAAACCAATAAGGTTTACCATTGTTAAGTTTTGCAATTAGGAAGCCGGTATCTGTTGGCGTACCCATTTGTTGCATTTTGCCATTTACCAACATAAACACCCTATAAAATGCTGCATTCGGAGATAGTCTCCACCTTAAATACACCTGACTATCGCATACTAGGGTGGTTAATCCTGTGATAGGTGCGGTAATATTAAAAACATCATTTGAAACATCACTTACAGTACCATTGCTAATTTTTATTAGGGCTCTCCCAGTGTTCACTGTATCGGCCAAAGTTTGCCAATTGTAATAATTCTGTGTGTTGGGAATATTGGAAGCAATTGCTTGCCATGATGCACCACTGTCCCTTGAAAAAGACAAGGTGTAAGTTCCAGTTACTCCTTTACTATCCCATCGGATAAGTTGCGATTTAGCAGCAGATGAAGGGGACTCTATCGTTTCTTTACCATTAGGGTAAACAACAGTTAATCCCTTGGATTCCTTCACCCATGTAATTGCGAATGCCTGTTTACCAAAAGGTATTTTTTTGCCTGATACTTTGATAATATAACGTCCTTTTAAAGGATTCTTGATGGTTACCTGTTCAATGTTATTAATGCTGTCTCGTTTGCGAATAGCAAGGGCACTGGGTATAGCAGGATTGCACCACCAAGTTGAATAAACTATACCTGCTGAATCTGTAATGGTTAAATCAAGATCGTTTACCAAAATAGGATTGGTCGATGGATTTACTTCAATATCGTTCCAGGTGAGCATGGCCCTCAACTCATTCAAATTGCCGGGCAGGTAAATTGTATCGAAATAATTGCCACTATTGGCAACACTATCGATTCGCCAAAAACCTGAGTCTATTAAATTTACTGCTGCCTGCCCGTTAATTCTTCCAAAGCCAAACAGGTAATCTGGACCAACATTACCAATATCATCTGCAGTATTTGAAATAATATTTTTGCCCAAATAGTTCTTTGGTATATATCCGTATTTAGCTTTGAACCTCTCATATAATAAGGCAATTGTGCCCGAAGCACCGGGCGTGGCCATGGAGGTTCCATTCCATCCACCTGCATAAGTATTATTATTTTGTGTACTATAAACATTTACCCCAACTGCACTAATCTCAGGTTTGAATCGTCCATCCTGAGTAGGGCCAGCACAACTAAAATAGGAATCTCCATCGGTACTCGAAATAGCAGCGACAGAAATGGTGTTTTTAGCGCTCTGAAAGCCTGGTAAAATGGTTTTATAACCACCAGCAAGACAGTTCATACCCCTTGAATTGCCTGCTGCATAGACGTGCAAAAGATCAGGAAATTTTATTGAAAGATGGTCAAAATCAGTACTAGTAGCATCATATAGGGCAAAATCTGCACAATCGTTGGTCCAGTAACCATAAGAGTTTTGAGTAAGGACATAACCATATTTTTTTTGGTTGGTGTCCATCTCCACTGCTATATCGCCGTTAAAATCCCAACTGTATATTTTGGCTTCCGGCGCCATGCCTCTTGCATTCGGTTCTAAGTTTCCTGCGCCTGCCATCGTACCTGCTACGTGGGTAGCATGACTATTGATACCTAATTTTTTAACTACTGTTAACCTGCTGTCAAAGTCTATATGATTGCCTACATCCCCACCATCCCATTCACCCATTGAAATACCGCGACCTGTTAAATAAGAAGTAGCCGGAAAATTCGGTGAGAATTGCGAAACTCTATGATTGGTGCGCTCAACAAAGTTAATTTCCCTTACAGCCGGCGGTGTGAATGTAATGAATTTTACCCCTTCCATGGCTGCCAATCTTACTATCTCATCCTCTCTTACGCTCGCTCTAACACTAAGATAAGGCACTCTAACAGAAAGCAAAATGCCTTGAATATCAATGATACCAAACATGGATTGAACTACATTGAGGGTAGAATAATCAAAAAATGAAATATTGATATTTTGATAAGCAGCTCCTTTACTTTGCCATTGATAATTGATCTTTTGTGAAAACTTTATAGGCTGAAGATTTTTTAAGATATCTTCATTGTATTTAATGCCATTGTCAAATATTCTGATATAAGCAGAGTCTGAAGAATGAGGATATAAATAGGCAAAACTGAGTTTAGAGGCTAAAGAATCCTTAAAAAACTGATTGCCCACTATCGCATATTTTGGCAATACCTGAGCAAACCCTAATTGATACAGGCATAACAGTAGAATTAATAAATTTATCTTCTTGTAAGGGCTCATTTCAATAAGTTATAGTCTAAAAAACAATGCAAATTAGTATAAAAAACCTAAGAAAACAATGTTTTTCTTAAAACGCACAATTTCTTCACTATTTCTGACTCTACTGAATAACATATCTGACAGTTCCAACCCTTTATTTCAAAAAACATAGGATAGATTGAATTATTTTGATTTGCTTTGCAATATATATTATCCAATCAATATGACTGAAGTTCAAAATTTGCAAAATATCATTGAAAAAGCCTGGGACAATCGCGAACTGGTGAAAGAACCTGAGACTCAAAAAGCCATACAACTACTTATTGAAAACCTTGATAAAGGTAAAATAAGGGTTGCCGAACCTTCGGCAGATGGCTGGAAAGTGAATGAGTGGGTGAAAAAAGGGGTTATTCTATACTTCCCAATACAAACCATGGTTACAGAAAAAATGGGTCCTTATGAGATCTTTGATAAAATACCTTTGAAAAATGATTATGCCGGTCAGGGTGTAAGAGCCGTAATGGGTTCCGTGGCTCGTTATGGAGCGTTCATTAACAAAGGGGTTATTCTTATGCCTTGCTTTGTGAATATAGGGGCTTATGTGGATAGCGGCACCATGGTGGATACATGGGCCACTGTTGGCAGTTGTGCGCAAATTGGCAAAAACGTGCACTTAAGTGGTGGTGTTGGTATTGGTGGTGTGCTTGAACCTATACAAGCGGCTCCTGTAATTATTGAAGATGATTGTTTTATTGGCTCTCGTTGTATTGTGGTTGAAGGCGCACATATTGGCAAAGAAGCCGTTTTAGGTGCAGGTGTTACTATAACTCAATCCACTAAAATTATTGATGTAACGGGACCGGAACCTATTACTTACAAAGGACATGTACCTGAAAGAAGTGTAGTGATTCCGGGCAGCTATGAAAAAGATTTTCCTGCCGGTAAATACCATGTACCTTGTGCTATTATTATTGGCAAACGCAAACCGAGTACTGACCTTAAGACCTCATTGAATGATGCATTGAGAGAACATAATGTGGCGGTGTGACTTCGGCTTCGCTCAGTCACCGCCGGTGTCGCTCACTTCGGCTTCGCTCAGTGTGCGTCGGCTTCGATGAGAATTTATCATAAACGAATTATAACTAAATAGAATGAAAATTGGGTTTGATGCAAAAAGGTATTTTCATAATTCAACGGGGTTAGGCAATTACAGTCGTGATTTGGTAAAAGGCCTTTGTCAGCATTTTCCTGACAATGAATACTTCCTTTATGATAAAAATCCTGATTTAACAAAATTACCTCCAAATGCTATTGCAGTTGTTCCCCTAGGACAACATATTTTGTGGAGAGCACATGGCATTATTAAAGACATGCAATTATACAAGCTCGATGTCTTTCATGGTTTGAGCAATGAACTACCCTATGGTAGATTTCCAAAATCAATTAAGAAGGTAGTGACTATACATGATGTTATTTTCAGGTCATTTCCCGAACATTATGCTCTAATTGATCGCACTATTTACGACCAGAAATCAAAACATGCAGTTAAAGTTGCTGATATTGTGATAGCAACTAGTCAGGCTACTGCTTACGACCTTATCAAATTTTACAAGGCGGATGAACGAAAGATAAAAGTTATTTACCAATCATGCGGCGAGCAATACCGTGCTATTTACACTGACAATGCAATTGAAACATTTAGGACCAGACATCATTTGCAACAACCATATTTGTTATATGTCAGTAGTTTTCAAACACGAAAAAATCATGTTGCACTGATTAAGGCATTTGCTTCAATTAAACAAAATAACACGCAACTTGTGTTGGCAGGAAGGAAGGGTGAAACTTATTATGAATGTGTCACCTTGCTTAAAACACTTGGCCTCGAAAATAAAGTCAACTTAGTTGACGATATTTCCACTGAAGATTTACCTTTATTATATCATGGAGCTCAAGGATTTATTTACCCTAGTATGATAGAAGGATTTGGCATCCCTTTAATTGAAGCCGCCTGCACAGGGCTTCCTATAGCGGTAAATGACATACCTGTATTCAGGGAAATAGCGCCTGAAGGCACTTTGTTTTTCGATGTCAACCAACAGGACAGTATGGTAAAAGCATTGCAACAATTACTTGAAAAAGATAAAACAAAAACTAATTATACTGAGCATCTTAAGCAATTTGATGCGGGAGAAATTTCAAAAAAACTGATGGCTATTTATGGATGAAATAATAGATGACTTTAGAGAAAAGCCGAAGAATAAGCATAAAATTGCTTTCAGGTTAATATGGTTATTTTACGGATTCATTTCCTTTATAGGATATACATTTAAGATTATGCACTGGCCAGGCGCAGATATGTCCATCCTTCTCGGTTTTGCTGGCCTTCCCGCACATACCCTTGTATATGCTATTTTTAAATCAACAAGCCTTGTCCGAAAAGTTATTGGTTATAGCCTCACTTTCATTTTATTTTTCCTGATTTTTGGGGTTTTTCACTTTTCCTTAGCTGCAATCCCAGTATACCTGGGCATTTATACTATAGCATTTTTTGTTGGTTATCTTATCAGGAATTGATTCCTACAACTCAAACTCTTCCCCAGCAAACGGCGTTTCAACCGTTGATAAATTAAGGCTTTCCTTAAACTTCATCATGCTGCTTTCTTCTCCATGCACCAGAAATATTTTCTTTAAACTTTTATAATTAACCGATTCAAAATAACGCATCAGTCCATTCTGATCCGGGTGCGCGCTAAACGCATCTGTACGTGCAATTTTAGCATATACTTGTCTTTCCTTTTTATTGATATTAACACTCGGTCTGCCTTGTAATAATTCATGTCCTAGTGTACCTGGCGCACAAAAACCCGCAATTAAAATAGTGCTATATGGATTGCCAATATTATTTCTAACATGCTCCTGAATTCTGCCGCCTTCTACCATACCTGCCGCAGAAATAATCACAGCCGGCTCGGAAGACATACTGATGATCTCACTTTGCTTACTCTCTTCTATGACGTGCAACTGAGGAAAAGCAAAAAGATGTCCATGTTGCTTATAAAATGCCTGGGCCTCATCATTCAAACTGCTTAAATACTTCTCGTATAATTTAGTGGTGCGTATGGCGAGCGGACTGTCAGAATAAATATTAATATCCGGCAATAAACCCTTAACCTGCAGTTGGTGGAAGGCAAAAATAATGGCCTGGGTACGTCCTACACTAAAAGCAGGAATCACTAATTTCCCATTGTATTTCACGCAGGTGTTGTTCACATATTCCAGCAATAATGATTCGGCCTCTACAACATCAGAATGGAAGCGCCCGCCATAAGTACTCTCGCTTACCAAGTACTGAATATCCGGCATTGGCTGGGGATCCTTTACTAGTTTTGAATTATAATTTCCAAGGTCGCCGGTAAAACCTATGATCTTGGTTTCACCATTTTCCGTAACCGTAATTTTAACGGATGCAGCACCTAAAATATGCCCTGCCTCGAAAAACTCTATGGTCAATTGATCGCTTATTTTCAAAGGCTGCCTGAATGCTATACCTACCATTGCATCATTTACAGCATCCACATGCTTGCGGCCATATAATGTAACTGCGTCCTTGTTTCCCCTAAAAGATTTACTTTTCTTAGATTTTTTCTTGCGAATATTATGTCGCTTATTACTTTCAATCTGCTGTACATTCAATGAATCTAACAAAAGGTTTTTTGTAAGATCCACACTTGCATCGGTACATAATATCTGTCCAGCATAACCCTGTTTTACTAGGTTGGGCAAATTGCCCGAATGGTCGATGTGGGCATGGGTGAGTATAACAACATCAATGCTCTCCGGTAAAAACGGAAAGTTACTATTATCCTCATCAAAGGTTTTTCTATTCTCATAATCCAATCCGCAATCTATTAATATGGTATAGCCATCGGCTAGGGTCAATAGGTGCATACTACCCGTCACTTGTCTTGCCGCACCCCAAAAAGTTAGTTTCATTAATTCAACAATTTTTTTATAATATAAACATACTAGAAATGTAAGAACAACGTTTAAATGTTATCATCCACTTTTATTATGCATACAAAGGTATTAATTCGTACGGATTCATTTATTGAACATTATCAACAATGGCTGAAAAAAGAGGTCAATGAGGTGATAGAGATCCTTAGTGGAAGCTATGCCAACGAGGTTTTTGGAATGGGTGCAGATGATTTGAAATTTGAAAAGCTACCTGATTTAAGTAGGATAACCTGGAACCCCACGGTGTTAAAAACGCAGGAACTAGGATTTCTGATGGATTTTTTTAAATCGAAACTCGAGGAGTGTGGTTATTGCCTTAACCTTAGTGATGAACGACAGGAAATATTTGACAGTGGCTTGAGATTGATCATCCACCGACATTTTTTAAAACCTACTATTGGCGACCAAGAGCTGCTGAACATGCGACAGAATGCAAAATTCGGTAAATTATATTTGGAGCATCGATTTAATGGGAAAGTAAATTCGTTTTGCTTAACTGCAAGTTATTATGATCACTTGAATCAGTCTTCTTTTGAGAAGTTGATGGAGTTTTTGCTTGTATAGGGGAAGTGGTGAGTGACTAGTAATTAGTGATTAGTGCGCTTAAAACGATTTGCCCAATGCTTCAAAGGATTTGGAATTGTCATTTTTTTCGTTATATTTGTCTTAATCAATTAACATTTATTATGAAAAAGCGTTATCAAATTGCCATTGTTGCTTTCTTCTGTTTCACTACTTTTAGTACAACACTAAATGCACAGGCATTTAAAAGAGGTTGTTTATTAGTTAGCATTTCTGAGGGTTCAACCACTGCTAACTATACAACTACCAACAGCAATCCCGCTAATAATTCAGAATCGTCGCGTATTTCGCAAATACATTCAGCAGATATGGATGGTATTCGTGATCCTTTGTTCATTGAGTTTGGATTATCCAACCGTTGGGGAATAGGCCTAAGCTCCGGTAACGACCTTTTTACCATTAACCCACTACCCTATTATGGCTTCAAACTTTCTGATAACAAACCAGTAACTGCCAAGACATCCGAATTTACTTTTGATGTTAATTATCACTTTTACACACGCAAAAGAGTGGATATGTCATTATATACCTCACTAGGATCATTTGGTGTTGCATTTAGTGGTAAAGACGGTGAGAACAGCTATAACTATAATGCAAAGGGTGGTATTATTCGTGCAGGTATAAAGGCAAGGTATTATTTCTGGAAACGCCTTGGTGCTTTAGCCATGGTGAGCACTTATTCAGCCAATGCCTCAACAGATGGCATCAAAGGCATCACAGTTGGGAACAATACTTCAACTGCTATTAAAGGTACAGCACTTGAGTTTGGGTTATGCTTTAGGATTTTTTAGTCACACTTCGATAAACTCAGTGTGACGTGACTTCGATAAACTCAGTCTGACTTCGACAAGCTCAGTGAGTTAAATTACAATTCAATCTTGAGCAAAATTCAAATTTCCCTTATGTTTGAATATTAACATGAACAACGAAATTTATTTTGAGGAGGCTGCCTCCCTTTTATCCGAATATACGGATATAAAGCAGGAATGGGAAAATGCCCGGATTGAATTGGAAAGGCATGTTTTAAAATTGCTTGAAAACGATTTGCAGAGATTATATCAGTTACTTTATAGAATTGATATTAATGAAAAGAAAGCCGCGCAGGCTTTTGGATCAGATACTAAAACAATTGCAGAAAATTTAACCGAACTGATAATGGAAAGAATACTGCAAAAGGCAAAGACCAGGTATGAATTCAGGAAACGTTAAGATCTCACAACTTTTTATTATCTTAATTTCATCAATCTATATGAACTCACAACTTCTTCCGAGTCAGTTACCCTGATAATATATAATCCAATCGAGAGGTTTCTTGTATCAACAATAATATGATCTCCTTTTCTTTCATTAGGAGCAGTAATAATATGTCCCAAAGCATCAAATATTTCTAACTTTGCGATAAGTTCACTTGATTTACATTTTATTGTAATTTGATTATCAAATGGATTAGGGTAAATGGACCTATCATTTTCCTTCTTGATTTTTGAAACACCTGAAAAATTCAAAAAGTCAGTATTATATTTCTTCACCCACATTGTTCCACGCCATATATAGTTGGGCTGATCGCAATATTTATCCACGAACCTGAGTACTACCGCATATATTGAGTTACCCACTATACATGCATCACTTACTCGATTTCTTGAATTAATTGAATTAGGCATTATTGAAGCCAACACCATATCAATGTCAAAATAATTGATATTACAATCAAAGCCACCGGTTGTGTTATAATTTCCGAAAGAGAGATAATTCCCATTTTGCAGTGGAATAGCCTTCATAATAAATGCTGATTTTAAATCATAATACTGATTGTCCATTTCTAGTCCTCCATTACCAGTTTTGGCATCATAACGGTAAGTTGAAACCAATCCATCACCATCACCCATATTAATAAAAACAAGCTGATTCCCTTGTTTGCCAAAACCGCTCGTATAACCCAGAACCCTTGTAAATGTTTTGGTCCACACCTCTTTAAGTAAACTATCATAACAGGCAGTTATATTATTATCTGAATTATCTTTAACATAGGTAATTGCAAGGTTGTCTTCATTGGTTATTGTTAAATAGGAAATGATCCTATAGGCACCAGCAGGAACATTTGAATTTGTAGTCAACATTTTCTTTTGGTAGAAACTGCCATCCATTTTAAATAGGGAAATGACCGGTGTAAAGCTTGTTTGTGAAATATAGTCGCAACCATATAAAACAACATAATTTCTATAAATACTCATCTGGGTAACTACCGGTTGAAGTGCGAAGTTTGAAGAATTTAAAGTTGTACTAAAAATTAATTGGCCCTGTGGTGAAATCTTTGAAAACAAGAGTTTACCACCTCCTGAATAATATGTAATGTACGCATTATAAGCATTATCAGTACACGCCGTAATCTCAGTATAATAGCCATTAAAAGGAAATTTAATTGACCATAGGGTATTCAAATCCTTATCCATTGCTGTTACAACAAGTCTCCACTTCCTACTTTGCCCGGTTACTACGGAATCCCCGTAAGCAATAATTAAAACCCCGCTATCCTTAAATGGAATGATTTTTTCGCGGTCCATAAAGTACATAGAGTCCGTTGAAACACGCTGAATCATTGTGTCTTTAACTAGGCTAATCGACTGGGAATGTGCGCTCTTAACAAAAAAGGATAAAAGCATGAGGAACATTATTTTTTTCATACCTAGTACAAATGTATCTAAGTATTATCAATTTTCAGCACTTAGAGCCAATTAAATTAAACCACTGATTGCCAGCATTAATATATCGCAACTTGCCTCTAATAACTAATTACATTTCACCTCCCCTAACTCAATCCCTCAATCACGCCATCCTTAATCGTCATGCCATAAGCGGCTGGCATTTTGGGTAATCCAGGCATGCGCATAATATCGCCTGCTACGGCAACAATGAATCCGGCACCGGCATTAATGATTAGGTCTTCTATATCCAAAATATGACCGGTAGGAGCTCCAGATATTTTTGGATCATGGGTAAAAGAATACTGGGTTTTGGCAATACAGACTGGCAAGTGTTGCCAATTGTTCTTTTCTATTTTTAATAAGGAAAGCCTTGCCTTATGACTTAGTTCTATATCTGCTGCACGGTATATTTGAGTCGCTATTTTATTTATCTTAAGCAGTATATTATCTGCCAAATCATATTGATAGGCGATTGCCTTCGATGGATTTTTTTGTATTGTATCCACTACTACCTGTGCTAAATGCTTGGCACCCTCACCTCCATTCACAAAGGCATCATTGATGGCAAAGGCAGTTTGTTTTTCAATGCACCAATGCTTTAAAAAATCAATTTCTGGTTCTGTATCAAAATAAAACCTGTTCAGTGCAACTACAATGCTCTGCCCAAATGACTGCAAATTTTCTATATGCCTTTCCAGGTTGGGCAAGCCCTTTTTCAATTCTTCAAGATTGGGTTTTTTAGCAGCATAATCGGTAAGGTTAGCATGATTTTTTAACGCTTGCGTGGTTACTACTAGGACAGTTACTTTGGGTTGCAAACTGGCAATACGGCATTTGATATCCAGAAATTTTTCTGCGCCTAAGTCACTGCCGAAACCCGCTTCGGTTACCACATAATCGCTAAGCGACAAAGCCATTTTGGTGGCTAAAATTGAATTGCAGCCGTGGGCAATATTCGCAAACGGACCACCATGAATGATGGCCGGTGTATTCTCAGTTGTCTGAACAAGATTGGGCAACAAGGCATCTTTTAATAAAATAACAATGGCATCACCAATACCCAAATCTAAAACTGTAAATGGTGAATTATCCAAGCGGTAACCCAAAACAATCCTATTGATTCTTTCTTTTAGATCTTCCAGGCTTGTTGACAAACAAAGGATGGCCATAATCTCGGAAGCCGCAGTAATATCGAACCCCGTCTCCTGAGGGTTGCCATTTAGCTTACCACCTAGGCCTGTATTGATGTAGCGCAGAGAACGGTCGTTGACATCGAGCACCCTTTTCCATACAATCTGTTTCAATGCCTTATCGGAATTAATATGGTTGTACTGGTAATTATCAAGCAATGCGGCAATGGTATTATTCGCCGAGGTAATGGCATGAAAGTCGCCGGTAAAATGCAAGTTGATGTCTTCCATCGGCAATACCTGGGCATAACCACCTCCCGCTGCGCCACCCTTCATCCCAAATACGGGGCCGAGAGAAGGTTCTCTCAACGCAACTATACTTTTCTTTCCAATTTTATTAAGTCCCAATGAAAGGCTGACACTCGTAACTGTCTTACCGACACCGGCCTTAGTAGGGGAAATGGCAGTCACCAAAATGAGGTTGCTTTTCTGAACTTTGGACTCATCTATCAGACTTAGGTTAACTTTTGCCTTGTATTTACCATAAAGCACCAGATCATCTTCAGGAATTGACAGGTTTTTAGCAATTTCTGTGATGGGTTTCAATTCTGTTTCCCTTGATATTTCTATGTCAGATTTCATTATTAAAATGCAATTATACCAAATTTTCGGGCGCAAATACTATTTAGATTTAAAGTGTTTATCAATTGGTGCCAAGCTACAGATGCATAGATTATTTTTTCATTTCAATTAAACTGGAGGAATGATTTTATAATAAATTAACAGGTGCTAACTAATTAGAATGAGATCTGTCCTTTTTTACTCAAATGGTCTGTGATAATTCTTCGCCTCTATGTATTTCATTTTAGTCAACTTTTAACTTTACTTTAATAGACAATTATCAATCTATATATTTACTTATTGTTTGTAAATATCAATTTTTATGTTTACTTTTGTGGTGTTAAGTAGGTATAAAAAGTATTGATATGAGCACAAAGTCCTTGCAACTGCAACAGATAAACAATAAAATAACAGGGTTCTCTTCCTTAAAGAAAGCAGCCTTACCTCCTACCGGTTGGATAAAAGCCATACGCACCGCCCTTGGTATGTCTTTGCAACAATTAGGCAATAAACTATCTGTAACCAAGCAGGGGATACTCGATTTTGAAAATAGGGAATCAACAGGGGCCATCACTATCAAATCGCTTAAAGAATTAGGCAGGGCCATGGATATGCAATTAGTTTACGGCTTTGTTCCGAATGATGGCTCACTCGATGCACTGATAGAAAGAAGGGCAACAGAGCTTGCAACCAAAATTGTACACCGCACTTCCAATACCATGAAACTGGAAGGTCAGGAAGTTTCCAAAAAACGAATTGAAAAAGCAATAAAGGAAAGGGCCGAAGAAATCAAGAAAGAAATGCCTAAGATCCTGTGGGATTAACTATCAAATATAAAGAGGGCCAAACTCCCCTAAATGAAGAGGAGAGAGATGGATTGCTCATACTTTCCCTTGCAACAAAACATGAGTTGGATGAATTTGAACAACAGAATATTGAAGCGGCCATGCTATGGACCCTTATGAGAAATTTTAAAAGAGAAACTATTTTTTCAGAACCATTTGTGAAAGAAGTTCATAAAAAAATGTATGGGAATGTATGGGAATGGGCAGGAGATTTCCGTAAATCGAATAAAAATCTTGGCGTTGATTGGTGGAAAGTAGGCATTGAATTGAAACATTTGTTGGATGACGTGACCTACTGGGTAGCGCATACCACTTTCTCTCCCGATGAAATAGCCATAAGGTTCAAACACCGAATTGTAAGTATTCATTGCTTTCCAAATGGCAATGGTAGGCATAGTCGCTTAATGGCAGATATTATCATTGATAAAATATTCAAGCGACCAATTTTCAGTTGGGGTGCCAACAATCATTCTAAAAAAATAAATAGTAGAACCGGTTATCTTAAAGCAATTAAAGCGGCAGACAAGGGCAATTATAAATTGTTATTGGCTTTTGCAAGGTCTTAAATGAAGGGGAAGTGATTTTATTTCACTAAAATTGTACTGCCCATAACTTTATCCAAGATATGAAATTCTTGCATTTACTTATTATCCTTTCGGTTTGCCTAATATTCAATTCATGCTCTAATAAAATTGAATTTGCAGATTATGAGGAAAACGCCTCTGTATTTGCCATGCTTGACCCTACGCAACCTGTTCAATACGTCAAAATCAATAAAGTTTTTACGTCACCTGGTCAACCTTCAGCTAATGTAGCAAAAATAGCCGATTCTCTTTTCTTTGATTCTCTGACACCCACCCTTACCGAGGTAGAGACAGGCAGAGTAATACCACTCTATAAAACAAATACAATTCTGAAACAACCCGGCATTTTTACTACCTATCCCAACTACCTTTATTCTACAAATGAAAAGATATATGCTGCTAATCCAGCCAAGCAATCTGAGTATTATCATTATAGGCTAGATCTTATATTACCAAAAAAACAAAAGCATATTACCGCTATTACTGATATTCCAGATTCAATTATAATTGGCTCGCCTTATAGCCTTATATCCACCACTAATCCTACCATCGACTTCTATACTTCTTCTAATTTCAGGGTGATATTCAGAGCACCTAACAATAGTGCGGCCTATGATGCATTCTTTTACTTTAATTATCTTGAAGTGAACAAGGCAGATACCTTCATAAAAACAATCAGGACGCTCAAATTTAGCCTATTGAGTAATTATATGCGGGAAGATATTCCTAATCAAGGTCCTAGTGTTTCACACGAAAGCAGTAGTTTTTATGATTTCCTTTTAAATCAATTAAAAGTGGATAATACAGTTGAGAGAAGATTCCTGCCGTGCAGACTTGAATTAACTTGTGCCAATATTATATACGGCAGTTATTTACAGGCAAATGAACCCTTTATAGGTATTGTACAGAAACAGAAAGAATACTCTAATATAGAAAATGGTATTGGCCTTTTCGCTTCCCGAAGATTATCAAGTTATAATAATATTACCTTAGGAGCAACTACAAAAAATAACCTGATTGGACTTCCTCAGTTTAAAGTATTCGGTTTTGTCAATTAAAGGAGGAGAATTATTCTTAAACCTTTCCTTAGCCCATATATTTTCACTAAAATTGCAGCGTGCAATTAAGCAGGTTCATTGCAAGGCGCCTGGCCCTTGGCAAATTCAAATCTTTTACATCCTTTATCATCAAACTGGCATGGTTTGGCGTAGGCTTAAGTGTTGCCGTTATGATTATTGCAACGGCAGTGGTTATTGGCTATAAGCAACAGATTACCGACAAGGTAGTGGGTTTTGGTGGGCATATCGAAATACACGCCACAGGCACCACAGGTAGCTTTGATTATTTATTGTTCAATGATTCCGACGCCATGGTCAATAAGATAAAAGCTAATGCCAATGTACAATCTGTCGCTCCTGTACTCACAAAACCGGGCATCATAAAATCCAATGAAGACCTTGAAGGGATTATTTTTAAGGGTGTTGATGCGCAATATAATTTTAGTTTTTTTGAAAAAAACCTTTTAAGAGGCCGCATTCCCAATACAAAAGACAGTACTGCAAAACGTGAAATTATGGTTTCACAGATACTGGCTAAAAAAATGCAGATAGATACCGGTAAGTATGTCAAAATATTTTTCATCAACGACCCTGTACGCATAATACCCTGCAAAGTAGTAGGCATATATGAAACCGGATTAGAGGAAAATGATTTAGTATTTGTGATTGGTAGCCTAAGGGAAATGCAAAGAATATTTGCTGCCAAACAGCGCAGAATTACACATTACGAAATAAAAACAAAAGATTTCAGTCAATTGCTTATTACAGCGAAACAAGTTAACAGGGTAATTCCGCAAGATCTTAATGCGGAAAATATGATACAACTCAACCCTCAAATCTTTGATTGGTTAGGTTATCTTGACCAGAATATTACGATTATTTTAGGCTTAATGATAGTCGTGGCCTGTATCAATATGATAACTGCTCTACTCATTTTAATTATAGAGCGCACCAATATGGTAGGTATCTTAAAAGCACTAGGCAGTAGGAATAACCTAATTAAACGGGTATTTCTTAACCATGCATTTTACATCCTTATTTTAGGTCTGGTTTTTGGCAATGTTTTAGGCATTGGAGCTTGTTACCTTCAACAACATTATAAATTCATTACCCTGCCGCGCGAAACTTATTACCTCGCATTTGTGCCTATTCAGATTAACTGGCTGTATGTTGTTCTCATTAATTTAGGCACTATCGCCTTATGCATGTTTGCCCTTTTATTGCCAGTGAGAATGATTAATAATATTGCACCAGTAAGAGCCATTAAATTCAATTAAAATGAACTACCCTTTTTTACTTAAATTTTCATCAATCACCAATCTTTCAGATGCGCGGTATGCAGCGGGTATGTGGGCCGATTTTATAGGCTTCTGTTTCGACCCTGCCTCCTCAGATTATATAGAACCAAACAAAGCCAAAGAAATTGCAGGGTGGATTAACGGCCCTTTAATCGTTGGTGAATTCAGCACCCAGCCTGTAGAATGGATCAGAGATTTTGTAATAGCCATCCCACTACACGCATTGCAAGTTCCTGCAGACTATGCCGACCTTTCAATTGTTGATTTAGGCTTGCCACTTATTTTATCAACTGCAACAGGCAATGAAACACCTTTAATGCAGTTTGCAAAATGTTTGATTACTGACAATGAAAACGTACTGCAAATGTTGAAGGAAAAGACTGACTTACCCATTCTTTACCAAGCAAAAAATGGGGTATCAATAAAAAATATTGAACAGTATTCAGGTATTGCTTTTAAAGGCGAGAATGAAACTTCTCCCGGCGTGCGAAATCATGAAGCTTGGACTGCATTGTTGGAGCCGTTTATGGATTAAACTTCGAGTTCGATTCTACTTTATCTAATCCAATATTTTTAGAACTTTACCACCTAAGGCACCTTAGAGCATATAAGAATAAGGCGCTGAAGCGCCTTGAATCACTTACCATCCGAGTTTTGAACACAACTAAGCAGTATCTCTCTTATGAAGCATTCATCTTGGTTCATTTTACCCCTACAAGCGGCCTTTATAAACCGACTTTTAATCGTAAAACCTATAACCAACGGTTAACTGGTACCACACATTCTTATAACGTGGAGTTGATGATGTACCGTCTCCTTTATTGTTCTGAATATCCCAACCTACCCTGCCGCTTATCACGGTGTGATCGAGGGTAATATCAGCGCCTGCTGCAAAGCACAATATATTTTTACGAATATTGTCATTTTGAAATTCCTGTTGTTGCAAGATGCTAGTATTACCATTAGTGAATACATCCTTTTGCTTTAACAGGTATGAATACTGCGGACCTATCAAAAGGGTGAGTGACGGGAGTGGTTTAATTGCAAAAAATATCGGCACATCAATAAAATTGGTAGTACGGGTTAAGCCATAATTATTGCCAAGCAAAAATCCTGTCGCTCTGAAACCTTTTTGTGAAAATAGAATCTCCGGCTGAAGACCAATATACTTATCAAATGGTATGGAAAAGAATCCGCCCATGGCTAAACCAATCTTCGGGTCTGCAACAAATTGATCTCCGGCTTCATCATATACATTTGAATAATTGGCTCCTACCTTAAAGCCAAACATTGTTTGTTCACGTACATCTTTTTGCGCATTAGCATTAATGGAAAAACCCAGAATGATGGCAATGATTATTATTTGCTTATTCATTTTTGTATTATTTTTAGTTACTTATTAGAGTTAGAAAGTCAATACAAAATTGACCTAATTTGTTCAATTGAATGTTACATATCTATCGGTATTTGTTATACAATTCCCATACTTAAAACAGGAGTGATCTTAAAACAAAAAACCCTGACTTTTACATCAGGGTTTCTGAGAATTATATTTATTAAAGGCTCCATTCGACTGACTGAGTTTACCGAAGTCAAACTGAGTTTACTGAAGGGCACCGAAGCCTACCGCACTATCACCAATTTACTAGTACCTATATCTCTTCCATCTTTCAATACCTTCACAAAATAAATACCTTGGTACCATCCTTCTGTATTAATAATGGTTTCGCCTGCAAAATCATCTGGTATGATGGTCGTCACAATTTTTCCATTCAAATCTGTGATTACAATTTTCATATCTTCTGAAGGATGCAAGAACTGGTAGTTTAATTTGGTAATACCCGAAGTTGGATTTGGATACATCACCAACGAGAAGGATTCCTCCACATTGTAAAGTATGGAAGCATTGGAATCGCATGGAGGCAAAGCAATACAGATATCTTTCCAGCACGATCTGCCTGTTAAGACATCAGTCAGCAATATTCTGAAACAGATGATGCTATTGGCTGGCAGATTATCGGTAAATTGTGTACTAACTGTCTGCATGCCTGGCGGGATTGGGTTTGGCGTAATTGTGCCAAAAGTACCTGCTGCAATTGGCAGAATTGACACTGTAGCACTGTTGCCAAAAGGATTATAAACCGTTAAGTCAATATCATACGTCCAAACGCCATTTTTCACTTTATTGCAATGCGCACATTCTCCATATACCCCTATTGTGCAACTGTCAGGGCAAGGCTTGTATTCGAACTTGAATGAGTCCTTGCATATTTTATGGGTAACAGGGTCATAGACATTACTCACGAGTGTTATGAATGAATTGTATGGCGGCAGATCAGTGTAAGTATAACACAGTGTCTGAGTGCCATTATTCACTGTTACAGGATTCGGCACAAAACTACCTGATGCGGTTGTGAGTGTTAGCGTTGAACCATTGCTACCTCCCCAAGTAACATCTATACATAAATAATAGGTTGGATTACCGCTGCCATTGGTTCCTGCACATTTAATACTTCTCAGCTTGGTCTTTAAGCTGCAATTCTTATTCTCACAATCTGGTAGATCTCTGCAAATCGTGGTATCACATCGCTTATTGCCTTTGTAAATAACTATTGTGAAGCATGTTAAAATATTTACTGGTGGTACATCCTCGAAGGTAGCAGTAACTGTATTCAACCCAGCCCCAAGTATTGCTGGTGATATACCTGTAACCGGGCCATTGGTAGATGAAATATTAATATTCGCTCCAGCTCCCAGACTGTTGTTCACCGTAAAGGTCAATTGGTAGGTTTGGTTACCCGCACCTGAAACCGGTCCACATAAAATACTTAAAGTGGTATTGAACTTACATCCTCCGCATTTTACAAAGGTGATATCAATTGGCTCTGAGGTTATAGTACAACCAGCAGCGGTAGTAATCTTAACCGTATAATATCCGTTCTTATATAATTGAAGATGAATAGTATCATTGGTAGCCCATGGAATTGGCACGCCGTTGAACGACCATTGGTAAGTTGCATAACCCGGAGGCGCATACCATACGAGCTTTGTCACCGTATCGCATATTTCATAGCAACCTATCATTAATCCACACAAGTCGGGCAATGGATTGATCAGCACAAAAGCATCTGCTTTACAGCCGTTGGAATCAATAGCTGTGACAGAATATGTTTTAGGAATACCGGCATAAATACTGTCATTGGTTTGCCCTGTGCTCCACAAATACCCCATCAAATTGGTAGAGGTGGAAGTAGCAATCAACAGGTTATTTAGTCCAGCACATAATACAGGAGCAGAAATTATGGACACATTCGGGTTAGGGAATACTTTTACATTCAGTGTATCGGTTCCATAACAAGTATCAGGGCTTTGCACGGTAACAATTATCTGATGGTTACCAAGGGTACCTGCATAATAAGGAATACTGCTGCTATTGGAATAGAATGATCCGTCAATGGTCCATGTGATAACTGCACCCAATACATTGGGGTAATTGACATAATAATTATATTGTGTATTGAGGCATAATTTCTTATCCCCGAAAATCTTTGGCCTTGGCCTAGATTTAACTGTAACGGTAAGTGTCGGTGTCTTGTAATAACAGCCTTTGGTATCTGTCAGGTTAACGCTATAATTACCCGTCTGCTTTGCAAAAATGCTTTGAGTAATTTGCGTGGTGTTCCACAAATAATACCAAGTAGGATAACCACCACTTGGCGTGCACGTTAATTTAACACTATCACCCTCGCAGAATCTACGTGGACCGCCCGCAGTTATTATGCCTGTTAAAGTATTTGGCAATACAGTTACTGCTTTCTTAAAGGTATCCTTACATCCCAGCGCATTAATGATTGTTAAAACAACATTATAAACTCCGGCAGCAGTATAAGTCCTGATAGGACTAAATATCAAGGAAGTAGCACCATCACCAAATTTCCAGCTATTGGAGAAAGACGATCCAGTACTCGTATTGGTAAATACGATTGGCTTGCCGACACAAACAGAATCTACCACTACAAACTTCGCCTTAGGTAAAGACGGTATCACTACAATTTTACTAATTGTACAAACTCCATTAACAGTTAAGCTAACGGTATATGTTCCAGGCGCAAGGTTCCTTATTGGGCTCTTCAATGTGCTGGTATAGGCCCCCGGCATTATCAACCAGCTATAAGATGGTGCAGGATAACCAGCCAATATCTTAGTGGTATTAACAAATTTAACTTTCACCGAGTCGGAGGTATTGGTGCAATAAGTTGAATCGAAGAAACCGGGGATGTATTTAACGGTATCCACCTTGTACATGCATATTGGGCATGTGCCAGTGCCTGACGCGTTCGGCACATCGGCACACAATCGAACCCTATAATAACCGGGCTCTGTGAACTGATGAGTAACAGGGGTTCCCGAAGCTGTGGTTGCATTATAAGGATCATCAAAATTCCAGGTTAAATTAGTTACACCGGCAGAGACAGAAGCAATAAAACTATCCTTGCTGCAACCCAATCTTTTTCTTGTATAGGTAAGGGTGTAAGGACCTGCACTGCAAGGAATGCAACTGATAACAGATACAACAATTGTATTACTTGTGTCCTTGCAACCAAAACCATTGGTTACTACCACATAATAACTTCCAGTTGAGGTGGCTGTATAACTTGTTCCTGTTGTGGACGAAGGCGACCATAAAATGCTTGTTATGCCCGGAGTTGCTGCTAGGGTCATAGTAGTAGAAACCGGTGTAGAACAAAATTGATTAGGATCTTGAGTTGAAATGGTAACAAACGGTTTAGGTAGAATCGAAATCGGTTTTGTAACAGTAGAAGAACCCGGGCACGAACCTCCATATGTGGCAACCAATGTGATAATGAAATTACCGGGACTGTTATAAACATGGCTAGGTGTTGCACCAGTTGCTGTAAAGCCATCACCGAAATTCCAAGCATAAGATACAGCTCCCGAACTGCCTATAGATGCTGAAACTCCCTG